>CANRMK010000083.1 GCA_947631715.1 uncultured Acetatifactor sp. | reverse complement strand
GATACACCGAAGCCGGCCGATCCCACTGCTACGCCGGAGGACGTTGATGCCGAGATTGCCTGGTATACTCCGGCAAATGGCGATGAACAGGGAACGGAAGCCGGGGCAGCAGGGTTGCGGGTCATCTATTATCTGCCGGCCATTGCAGAGACCGTGGAAAAAGAGGGAGGCGCCGTGGCCGTGATCGGAGAGGAAATGCCCGAGGTCTATGAAGAGGAAAGACACGGGGTCGGAGGTTTTACTGCCCCGGAAACGCCGTCCGGGATGCTGGACGGCAAGGCTTTGACCTTTCAAGGGTGGTATACGGAAGACGGCACGGAATGGAAATTCGGAGAGAGCACGATCCGATCGGATCTGTGGCTCTTCCCCGCTTGGTCAGACGGAGAAAACCTTTATGTCACACGGATATGGCGCAATGCCCAGGAGAAGTTTTACCGCTGCTATTGTGTCAGGAAAGATATCGAGAAGTATGAGGGGCTTTTGGAAGGAATGGAAGACGCCGGGCAGCCGGGCGGCGGGGACAAGGACGACTGACCGGAGGCGGACAGGAATACGGCCATGAGAGAAGAGGGAAAGACACCACCGAATATCAGAAGAGCGGTACTGGCGGCAGCAGCGGCGGCCGCCGCCGCTCTTCTTACCGTATGGGCGCCGTTTCAGAGACTGGAATATGCTTTTGGGGACACCCTGTTCATTCACAGGCAGCCTGTGGACAACCGGATCAAAATCATCGGGATCGATGAGGCGTCCTTAAAGGAGCTGGGCCCTTTTTCCGGCTGGACGAGACAGCAGGGGGCCGATCTTTTGAATGCTTTCGACCCGGAGTACGCCCCTGCGGTGATCGCGTTCGATATCAATTACTTCGGCGATCGGGATCCCGAGGGAGACAGGGCCCTGGCGGAGGCTGCGGCCCGGTCAGGGAATGTGGTGATGGCTTCCTACCTGGATTATACGGCGAGGCTGGAGCAGCAGCCGGACGGAAGCTTCCGTATGAACACCATGTATGTGGAACAGGTGGAGAGGCCCTATGACGCGCTGGCGGCCGTGACCAGGCAGGGCTTTACCAATGCCAGGCAGGATACGGACAATTATGTGCGGCGGGCGCTTCTCTATACGGATACGGACGGGGGCAGGGAGTACAGCTTCGCGTGGGAGATCTACAGGAGCTATCTGGAGAGCAGGGGAGAAACGCCGGCGCTTCCGAAGACGGACAACAATGTCTATGGGTTCGACTATACCGCGGCGCCGGGAATGTATGAGCTGTATTCCTACGCGGACATTGCGGCGGGCCGCTGCGATATGAAGGTGTTCAAGGACAGCATCGTGCTGGTGGGAGCCTATTCTTCCGGCATGATGGATCAGTATATGGTGCCTGTGGCGAGAAGCACTGTGATGAACGGAGTGGAAGTGCAGGCCAATCACGTAAATGCGCTGCTGGACGGGAGGACTTACCGGAATCTGCCGGTCTCTGTCTGCGCCCTGCTTGCTGCGGCTATTGTGGGCGGTTATACGTTCCTGGCCTGCAGGAGCAGATTTGCGGTCAACCTGGCGGCAGGGGCGGTCATTTGGCTTGCGGTGCCCGCGGCGGCGGTCTCTCTGTACAGAAACGGCCTGTACTGGCGGTGCTTTCTGATCATGGCGGCGGTGGCGGCGGTCTTTCTGGCCCGGCTGGCCGGCGGGTATCTGACGGAACGGCTCCGCAGGCGCAGGATCCTCCAGGCATTTCGCACCTATATGGCGCCCCAGGTGGTGGAGGAGCTGGCACGGGGAGACGGCGTCCAGATCGAGCTTGGGGGCAGAATGCGCCGTGTGGCAGTGCTGTTCGTGGATATCAGGGGCTTTACCCGCATGTCCGAGGGACTTCCGCCGGGGGAGGTGGTGGAGATCCTGAACCGGTATCTGGAAAAGGTCACGGAGGCGGTCTTTCGCAACGAGGGCACCCTGGATAAATTTATCGGAGACGCGGTGATGGCCGTGTACAATGCGCCTGTGGATGTGGCGGATTACGCCTGCCGGGCGGTGCAGACGGGATTAGATATCATTGAGGCGGTGGAGGGGCTGAATGAGGAGCTTGAGCGGGAGTTCGGCCGGAGGATCTCCTGTGGTGTGGGCATTCATGCGGGGGACGCCGTTGTGGGAAATATCGGCTGCAGCTACAGAATGGACTACACCGCGATCGGAGACACCGTCAATGTGGCGGAGCGCCTGGAGAGCATTGCCGAGGGCGGACAGGTGCTGATCAGCGGCCAGACGTACGAAATGGTGCGGGACCGTTACCAGGCCAGACCCATAGGGGAGCAGAGATTAAAGGGCAGGCGCGACAGCGTGACAGCCTATTTGCTGGAAAAGCCAATATAAGCTGCATAGTCAGCGGAAAGAGTGACAGATGGAGAGGATACAGGCTGATAAACTGCTGGAGATCGGTCTTCAGCTCACAGGAGAGAGGGACTTTGACGAGCTTCTGTCAAAGATCATTGACTGTGCCATGGAACTGACGGGGTGTGACGGGGGCACGCTTTACCTCTATGAGGAGGAAAAGCTGAGATTCTGCATTATGAAGAACCGCTCCCTGGGGATGGACCGAAAGGGCGTGGACGGGGAGCAGTATCCCCCCGTGTCCATGGATCCCCGGAATGTGTGCGCCTATGCCGCTATCCACAGAAAGCTGTTGAATATCGAGGACGCGTATCACTGCGGCGAGTTTGATTTTGACGGCCCAAAGGAGTACGACCAGCTTACCGGGTACAGGACCGGGTCCATTCTGGTATTCCCGCTGGTGAACCATGAGGAAAAGCTGGTGGGCGTGGTACAGCTGATCAACGCCAAGGACAGGGAGGGGCGGGTGATCCCCTTTGCAAAGGAGTATGAAAAGGTGCTGCAGTCGCTGGGCTCCCAGGCGGCGGTGGCTGTTTCCAACATGCTCTTTCTGCAGGAGATCGAAGAGCTGATGATCTCCATCACCCAGGTGTTCACAGATGCCATTGATGCGCGGACGCCCTATAACTATTACCATTCCAGAAACGTATATCTATATACAAGACTTCTGGTGGATCATATCAACAGGCTGCACGAGCGGAAAGAGACGGAGCGCTATTTCACCAACGCCCACCGGGACGAACTGCTGATGGCCGCGCTGATGCATGATATCGGAAAGCTCGTGATCCCCAACGAGGTCATTGACAAGAGTACGCGCTTAGGCAGCGGGATCGCCCTGATCAAGGAACGGTTCGAGCATCTGATCTCCCTGTACCATATTGATTATCTGGAGGGCAGGATCGACAGGAACACCTGGATCCGGGAGAAGAATTATCTTCTGGACGCTGCGCAGCAGGTGGAGGAGATCGACCGGAAGAACCGCCTGGAGGAAGATGAGATCGCCGCCATGAAGCGGCTGGGGGAAAGGACATACGCCGATGCGGACGGCAGAAAGCGGCCCTATCTGATGCCCCAGGAGCTGGAATGCCTCACCATTCCTGCCGGAAATCTCACCGCAGCCGAGCGCAGGACCATACAGTCCCATGTGATCTACACCATCAAATTCATGCAGAAGATGAACTTTGAAAAGCGGTATCCGCACATTGTCCTGTGGGCGGGCGCACATCATGAGCTGCTGGACGGAAGCGGTTATCCCAAGGGGCTTAAGGGGGACGAGATCCCGTTCGAGGCCAGAATGCTGGCGGTGGTGGACGTGTTCGAAGCGCTGACCAGCTCGGACCGGCCCTATAAGAAGTCCATGGAGCAGGAAAAGGCGCTGGCGGTGCTGGGGGAGATGGCAGAGCAGGGCAAGATCGACAGGGAAGTGCTCTCCCTGTTCACAGGGGCCCTGAAAGAGGACGGCGGAAAGGTGGAGCTGTTCTATGGCCAGGAGGATACGGCTTCGGAAATGGATCCGGAAGATCCGTAATGCCTTTGGCGGCTTTTTTAAAGGGGAGCCGGCGCCCCTATTTGGAGAACAGGATTGTGAGGTTGTGATGATAGAGATGATTCCCGACATAGAAGAACCGGAAGCGTATCTGGAGCTGGCCGGGCGGTACGGTATGGGGTTTGAATACAACGACTTTTTCCGGACGGAGCTTTTGGACGACAGCCAGGCCCTGAACCGCCGCATAAGCGCATGGAAAGGGCTGGAGAGGCCGGCGGGGGTCGATACCATGCACGGCGCATTTTACGATCTGGCCCCTTTCAGCTTAGATGCGGGCATTCGGAGGCACAGCCTGTACCGAATGCAGCAGTCGGTAGAGATTGCGGGCAGACTGGGCTGCAGGGCCGTGATCTTCCACACCGGCCTGGTCCCCAGGTTCATGAGCGGCGCAGGCTACTGTGAGCACTGGCTGGATTCCATGGAGGAGACTGTAAATCGGCTGCTGGAGCAGGACGGCCATATAGAGATTTACTGTGAAAATATGCTGGACGAGTCCCCGGTGATGCTGGCCCGGCTGGCGGAGCGTCTGAAGACGAAAGAACGCTTCGGCATCTGCCTCGACGTATCACATCTGCTGCTGGCCGGCGGAGATGCGGCGGAGTGGCTTAGGCTGCTGGCGCCCAGTATCCGCCATCTGCATCTGAACGATACCGGAATGAAAACGGACGATCATCTGGCGCTGGGCAGGGGGGCCGTTGACTGGGATGAGATCTTTTCGCTGCTGGATGAGTACGGCCTGGACAAGTCCAGTGCGCTCTTGGAAATGAACGGACTTGAGAAGATCCGGGAAAGCCTGTCGTTCCTTGAGCGGGCGGGCAGGCTCCCGGCTTCTGTGTAAATTCTGTGCAGAGCTTTTTGCGGCGGCCTTATTTTGCTTCCAGGGCCAGCTGCTTTAATCTCCCGAAAGCTTTCCGCACGGGAGGAACGGCCAGGACTGCCAGGGTAATAGCGGCTTCTGCAAAGAGGTATGCGCCGTTGTAGGCAAGGGAGTAGGGCAGGGGATTCCAGCCCTCCCAGGCGTACTCTCCGAAAAAGATCCAGCCTGAAATCACGGCGAACACATATCTTCCCAGGACGCCTGCGATATACCCCTTGAGCAGTCCGAACTTTGCATCGCAGAACAGTCCGGAAAGTCCCAGGGCCCCGAACGCAAGGGGATAGTCCACGAGAAGCTGCAGGGGGTAGAGCACATAGGGATCGATCAGAAGCTGCAGAAAACCGTATGCCACCCCGGTCAGAATGCCGGCAGCCGGCCCGAACCAATATCCGGGCAGACAGATCACCAGCATGGACAGCAGCGTGACTGAGCCGCCCCAGGGCATCTCGAACAGCTTTAAGTTGGAGAGCACTGTGCCCAGGGCCAGGGACATGGCGCAGAAGGCCAGCTGTTTCACGGTGAGCTTCCCGGAAAGCCTGGGGCCGGAGAGGGCCTTTTTCCTGGCAAAATACAGGGCGGCGGCCAAAAGGGCTATGACCACTGCCGCCAGCAGGACATTGCCCAGTGTTGTGGGGATATAAGTGGTCTCCCCGTCGTTTACGACTGCATTGTAAAGCATAAAAAATCCTCCTTTTCTTTTAAGGAGGAACCCATCGTGTCCGCCTGCGCGGACAAAAGCCGGAGATCCGCTGCCCTGCGGCAGCGCCGGATCAGCCCGTTCAAGCTGCGACCGTGCTTCCTTACGCCGGTATTGCCCGGTTCAAGTAGTGAGGGTCAGAAGCGCGCATCTGCGGCTTCAGTCTCAGCGATGTGCCCCCCTAGCAAGTTGGTCTCCGCAAAAGCGCCGAACGCCTGCAAAAAGTCATGTACCCTGATGGGGCGCGCCTGCGCTGTGCGGTATGTATTTGATTGTCATGGTTACTATAGGACAGAAAAGGCGGTATGTCAAGCGGAGATTTGCCGGCGCATGTATTTTTAGTAACAGTTCAGCCCATCCGTCATATTCAGCCCGGTACTGCCGATGTTCTCCCGGCAGACCGTTGGAGCACGTCGGCACTTGGCGAGGTACTCTCGAGCAGGCATGTCTTACATGCCTTGGACCGTTACGTGCGGAGCCGAGCGGAAGCGCGTCTGCCGGGAGAACATCGACAGTACCGGGCGTGACTTGCAGGGGAAAGGCTGAACTGTTACTATTTTTGGCCGTGCTTTTTTGCATTTGTCAGGAAAGGAATGTTTGAAATATGGGCGGTGATCGGCTGATTATCGGTATTTTGGCTCATGTGGACGCGGGTAAGACGACGCTGTCGGAGGCGGTCCTGTATACGGGGGGCGCGCTGCGGAAGGCGGGGCGGGTAGACCACGGGGACGCCTTTCTGGATCATTTTTCCCTGGAGCGGGAGCGGGGGATCACTATCTTTTCCAAGCAGGCGTGTATCACATGGAAAGGCTTGAGGATCACGCTGCTCGACACTCCGGGACATGTGGATTTCAGCGCGGAGATGGAGCGCACGCTGCAGGTACTGGACTATTGTATCCTGGTGATAAGCGGATCGGACGGCGTCCAGGGGCATACCAGGACTTTGTGGAACCTGGCGCAGCAGTACGGGATCCCGGTGTTCCTCTTTGTGAATAAGATGGATCAGCCTGATACGGACCGGGACCGGATCCTTAAGGAGCTTAGGGAAAAGCTCAGTCAGGGGATCCTGGATTTTCACGGGGAAGCGGAGCCCACGGAGCAGTTCAAGGAGGAGCTTTCCCTGTGCAGCGAGGCGCTTCTGGAGGAATATCTGGACACAGGGGAAATGAGGGATTCCTCCGTGGCGGAGGCTGTGAAAAGCAGGCTGGTCTTTCCCTGTTATTTCGGCTCCGCTCTGCATGGAGACGGAGTAAAAGAGCTGCTGGACGGGCTGCGCCGGTTCGCGGTTCCGCCCGAGTATCCGGAGCAGTTCGGGGCAAGAGTCTACAAGATTTCCAGAGACTCTCTGGGAAACAGGCTGACCCACCTGAAAGTGACCGGCGGGACGCTTCGGGTCAAGATGCCTCTGGGCAACAGGGAAAGCGCCGCCTCGCCCGATCAGGTCTGGGAGGAAAAGGCGGATCAGCTGAGGATTTATGACGGAGCCCAGTACAAAACGGCGGAAGCTGTGGAAGCCGGGGACGTGTGCGCGGTGACGGGACTGGACAGGACCTATGCGGGGCAGGGCCTGGGAAGAGAGCGGGACAGCGAGCAGCCTGTCCTTGCGCCTGTGCTCACATACCGGCTGATCCTGCCGGACGGCAGCGACATTCCAAAAGCCCTTGGGCAGCTCCGCCAGCTGGCCGAGGAGGATCCTCAGCTCCATCTGGTGTGGAAAGAGGCGGCCAGGGAGATCCATGTGCAGGTCATGGGCGAGGTGCAGATGGAGATATTAAAGCGTCTGATCCGGGAGCGCTTTGGACTGGAGGCGGAATTCGGGGACGGGAGCATCGTCTACCGGGAGACCATTGCCGCCCCTGTGGAGGGGATCGGACACTTTGAACCCCTGCGCCATTATGCGGAGGTGCATCTGCTCCTGGAGCCGGGAGAGCTGGGCAGCGGGCTGCAGTTCGCCTCTGAGTGCAGCGAGGACGTGCTGGACCGCAGCTGGCAGCGCCAGGTGTTGGCCAGTCTGGAGGAGAGGACCCACCCCGGCGTGCTGACGGGCTCTCCCATCACGGATATGAAGATCACTCTGTTATCCGGGCGGGCGCATTTAAAGCACACAGAGGGCGGAGATTTCAGGCAGGCGGCCTGCCGGGCCCTGCGCCAGGGGCTGATGCAGAGCAGGAGCGTGCTGCTGGAGCCGGTGTTTGCCTTTGTTCTGGAGCTTCCCGCGGAGCATCTGGGCCGCGCCATGTCGGATATCACAAGAATGCACGGAAGCTTCGACTCTCCTGTGACGCAGGGGGAGCGCGCCGTGCTGACGGGAACGGTGCCCGTGTCGGAATCCGTCTCCTATCAGCGGGAGGTAAACGCCTATACCAGGGGTGAGGGCCGGCTTTCCTGCACTCTGAAAGGCTATGAGCCCTGCCATGATCCGGAGGCAGTGATAAACGCCATAGGCTATGATCCGGAGGCGGATACGGAAAATCCTGCCTCCTCCGTATTCTGCGCCCACGGGGCGGGATTTCTGGTGAGCTGGAATCAGGTGCCGGAGTACGCCCATGTGGACAGCGGCTGGAGGCCCGGCCAGGACGGCGGAGGAGATCCGAAAGAGGGAACGGCAGCGGACGGCATCGGCATGGGATGGAGAAGCGCAGAATCCGCAGCAGGCCGGGCCGGCGGCAGATCGGACTATATCACCCAGGAGGAGATCGAGGATATCTTTCAGCGCACGTACAAAAAAAGCGCCCGGGACTATGAGCCGTACCGGTATCACAACAGGGGCGGGGAGATCACGGTGAAAGCGCCGGACAAGGGAGAGGAGCGGGCCTTGGGGGAGAACCGGGAATCCGCAGACAGGCCGGGCGGCGCCGCTTCCGGAAAAGGCAGGGACAAAGGGGCGGCTTCGGGGGCGGATCGTTCCAAAAGGGAGGAGTATCTTCTGGTAGACGGGTACAATATGATCTTCGCCTGGGAGGAGCTGCGGAGCCTTGCAAAGGTCAATATTGACAGCGCCAGGGACCGTCTTATGGATATCTGCTGTAATTATCAGGGATATGCGGGCTGTACGCTGATCCTGGTGTACGATGCCTATAAGGTAAAGGGGAATCCCGGTTCCGTGATGCAGTACCACAATATTTATGTGGTGTACACGAAAGAGGCGGAGACCGCGGATCAGTATATCGAGAAAACGGTGCACAAAATCGGCCGTAAATACCGGGTCACTGTGGCCACCTCGGACGCTTTGGAGCAGATGATCATCTGGGGCGAGGGCGCTTCCAGGCTGTCGGCAGCAGGCTTTCATGAGCTGGTGGAGGAGGCAGGAAAGCAGCTGGAAGAAGCCTGCAGGCCAGAGTCTAAGGCGGTGAGCCCGCTGCCGCTGCCGCCCTTGCCGCCTTTGCAGTAAAAAGAAAAGTACTTATTTTCCCTGTTCTTTTTCGTGCTGCAGGATCGCCTGCCGGATCAGGTATAATACCTCTC
>CANRMK010000082.1 GCA_947631715.1 uncultured Acetatifactor sp. | reverse complement strand
TACCTCGCCAAGTGCCGACGTGCTCCAACGGTCTGCCGGGAGAACATCGACATTACCGGGCTGAACACGACGGAGGGGATAAACTGTTACCAAAATCATAAAAAGCCGAAATCCTCTGCTTTTACAAAGAATTTCGGCTGATCTTCCAAGCGTGCGTTAGAGGATTCGAACCCCCGACCTTTTGGTCCGTAGCCAAACGCTCTATCCAGCTGAGCTAAACGCACATTCCTCCATCGCAGTTATCTCTGCAATGACTTTAGATATAATACCCTCTTTGCCCGGAAAAGTCAAGCATTATTTTTCAAACCGTTCTGCCTGTCCCGCCAAAATAACAGTTCAGCCTTTCCCCGCAGCTTTTATGCCCGCCTTATTATATGACATCAGTGTCAATATTATCAGGGCACTCTCACTCTTTCCAGGATTCCGGTTCCAGAAAGTGATTGAGGTTCACGAGGCACCGATACAGTATTTCCCTCTCTTCCTCACTCAGATCTTTTACAATGGCTTTTATCATTTTTCTGTGAAAATCTCTGTGATGATAGAAAGCTTTCCGACCTTTCTCCGTCAGAGTGACATAGACCACCCGTTTGTCTTCCAGGCCCCGTTCGCGGCGGATATAGCCTTTCTTTTCCAGTCCATTCATATTAGTGGTCAAGGTGCCAACGGTAACCCTTAGTTTTCCGGCAATCACGGACATATTCCTGGGCTCCTCTACTCCTACTGCCTCGATAATATGCAGATCGTTATTGCTGATTTCCTTAAACTCCTCCGTGATCACTGCAGATGCCTCTATGTCCATCACATGATGAAACAGATTCACCAGCAGTTCATTCAGGGAGCGACTCTTATTCTGCCCCATTTTATGTCCATGCCTTTCTCCCATTATATATTTATCACTTTTTCCCAAAATGTCAAGTCACCTCATGCCGCCTCCAGCCAGCGCCAATCCCAAGGCCGCCCCCTCTTAAAAGCACTTCTCCATCTACCACTCTATCACACAAGCGCCATAGGTAAGGCCTGCGCCAAACCCGGAAAGGACCAGCTTCATACCCGGTTTTAGACGCCCCTGCCGATTCAGTTCATCTAACAGCACTGGAATGGCGGCCGAAGACATATTGCCCACTCTGTCCAGATTTACCGGGAACCGGTCCAGGTCTGCTTTCAGCTTCTTTGCAATTCCTTCTATGATACGCTGATTAGCCTGATGCAGCACAAACAGATCCACATCCTCCACTTTTATGCCTGTCTGATCCAGAACCTCCTGAATGACCGCCGGCACCTGGCGCACCGCAAAGGCAAACACCTGCCGGCCGTCCATCAACACGAACTCTGTCTCCATAGGTCGATCCACATAAGGATTTTTTAAAGCCCGGCTGTCGCACCTGAGCACATCTCCCCTGGCGCCGTCAGAATGCTGTACAAACCCCAGGACACCCCCCTGCTCGCATTTTTCCACCACGACGGCTCCAGCGCCATCACCAAATAAAATACAGGTTCCCCGGTCCGTCCAATCCACTATTTTGGACAGCACTTCTCCACCGGCCACAAGGGCATTTTGATAAATGCCGGCCTCCACATAAGCATAAGCCGTGTTCAACGCAAAGAGAAAGCCGGAGCAGGCGGCATTCAGATCATAAGCTGCCGCACAGTCAGCGCCGATAGCGCTCTGCACCTGACAGGCCACGCAGGGGATCTCCCTTTCCGGACTGCAGGTAGCTACCAGAAGAAGTTCTATGTCCTCCGCCCTGCGCCCTGCGTTTTCCAATGCTCTCTCACAGGCGTCAGCCGTCAAAGACGCTAACGTCTCCCCGGTAGAAATATACCTGCTGGAAATACCGGTCCGCTCCCGGATCCACTCGTCTGAGGTTTCCACCAGCTTTTCCAGATCCTGATTTGTCACCTGCTTCTTTGGCAGGGCGCTTCCCGTTCCGATTACCTTGATAGACATTCTTGACCTAGCCCTCCTGTACCTGCCGTTTCACGCTTTGCAGCATACGGAATCCGTATTTTCCCAGCTCTCATCCCGCGTATTCAGAAACTGCGGAAACGCTCATATCTTTGCTGTGCGATCTCCTCCCCGGTCATTCCCTGATATCTTTCAAGAAACTCCTTGATCTGGTCTTTTAAATATCCACCGATCGCTGCCGTTGTGGTATCGTCCGCACCGCCGAACTCAGGAATAATCTTCTCGATCACATGCAGACGTTTTAAATCCTGGGCTGTGATATGCATCACCTCGCTGGCCTCCTTTGCCCTTGAGGAATCTTTCCACAGGATAGAGGCAAATCCCTCCGGCGAAAGAATAGAATACGTAGCATTTTCCAGCATCCACACTTCATTGCCCACAGCCGTGGCCAAAGCGCCGCCGCTGCCGCCCTCTCCAATAAAAATACAGAGCACAGGCACTTTCAGCGCAGACATTTCCAGCAAATTTCTGGCAATGGCCTCCCCCTGACCCCGCTCCTCGGCCTCGATACCACAGAAAGCGCCGGAAGTATTTACAAAACTTACAACAGGCCGATGAAACTTCTCTGCCTGCTTCATCAACCGCAGCGCTTTTCGATACCCCTCCGGGAGAGGCATGCCAAAGTTCCTCTTCTGGCATTCCAGGATATTTTTGCCCTTGTGATCGGCGATCACTGTCACAGGCTGGCCGTCCAGAAACGCTATCCCGCCCACAATGGCAGGGTCATCACGGAATGTCCTGTCTCCATGAGCCTCCACAAAATAATCAAAAATATGCTCCATATAATCCAGGGCGGAGGGTCTCTGAACCTTTCGCACCGCTTTTACTTTCTCCCAGGCATTTTTAGGCTTCACTTTCCAGGATTGCTCTTTCAGGATCTCATTCAACACAAAATGGGAGTCCATACCCGAGGTAAAGGCAGCGTACTGCTTTTCCTTGCATTGATGCGTTTTCACCAGAAAATAAATTGTCTTTTTCAAATTCTCCCGCTTTACGATTCCATCTATGATACCGTGTTCCACAAGAAACTCCGCTGTCTGGAAACCCTCAGGCAGTTCCTGGCCGATGGTCTGTTTGATGACTCTGGGTCCTGCAAAGCCGATCAAAGCCCCGGGCTCCGCCATAATGACATCTCCCAGCATGGCAAAGCTGGCGGTGACACCTCCAGTAGTGGGGTCTGTCAATACGGTACAATACAAAAGTCCCGCTTCCCCCAGCTTCCGAATAGCGGCAGAGGTCTTTGCCATCTGCATCAAAGAGATGATTCCCTCCTGCATCCTTGCGCCGCCGGAACAACAGAACATAAACACCGGCAGCCTGCACTCAATGGCTTTCTCAATGGCAGCGGTAATCTTCTCCCCGACAGTCCGGCCCATGCTGGCCATCAGGAAGCGGGAGTCACAGATGCCCAAAACGATCTCCTCACCAAACACTTTACAGCGCCCCACCGTGACAGCCTCGTCCAGGCCTGTCTTCTCCGCAGCTTCCGCCAGTTTCTCCTCATATCCCTCATACGCAAGAGGGTTGTGTACCGGCATATCTGTGAACCAGGGTTCAAATGTATGGGGGTCCGCTACCATTTTGATGCGGTTAGGCACTTTCACACGAAAATATCCGCCGCACTCATAACAGGCATATTTGCGCTTTACCACTCGTTCCCTATCCACTAGTTTTCCGCATTTCGGGCAGCGAATCAAAAAAATCTCCTTTGCCTGAGATTGCTTTTCCATATCCGTCTCAGGAACGCTGTCAGTTCCTGCTGCCTCTTCCCCTTTTCGGCCGGCAAAGTCATTTGACCTGCCCATTTTTTTCGCAAAATATTCCGCACGCTTTTCTTTCAGCAGACTCATCCCAGCACCATTCCTTTCTGTCTGCAACTGTTCCAAACATCATTCCCGTTCACTCCGCGGCCAGTAACAGATGCGAAAGAGCCGCACGAACACGCTGTCACACATTGAAAGCCTTCCAACAGACGGCAAGCCGAAAGCAGCCCCAAATGGGCGATCACCCGATGGCAAAGGTCAGCTCCGCCTCCGCCGCCACCTTACCGTTCACCCTGGCCACTGCCTTGCCCACGCCGATCGGTCCTTTCGCTTTCACAATGGCGGTTTCCAAAAGCAGCACGTCTCCGGGTATCACCTTCTGCCGGAATCGCGCCTTATCTATACCCGCGAAATATGCAGTACGGCCTTGGAACTCCGGCTTGGAGAGGATAGCCACCGCCCCCACCTGGGCCAGGGCCTCCATGATCAGCACGCCAGGCATCACCGGATTATCCGGAAAATGCCCCTGAAAAAAAGGTTCGTTCACACTGACGCACTTTTTCCCAACTGCACTCACTCCCGGATCCAGTTCCTCAATGGTGTCAATGAGCAGAAAGGGGTAACGGTGGGGAATGATATTCATGATTTCTTTCGCTGTATACAATGACATGTCTGTTCTCCTGCTGCAATCTATTTATTATGAATCCCCTGACAGTCAGTAAGGAATTATTTGAATTCCCCGATGAGAATGCTGGCATTATGACCGCCAAAGCCCAGGGAATTGCACAGGGCATAAGGCACTTTCTCTTCATAGCTTTTCATACAGTAATTCAGATCCAGCTCATCGCCGGGATTCTCAAGACCAACTGTCCTGTGGATAAAGCCCTCCTGCACTGATTTTACGCAGGCAATGAACTCCACCGCTCCTGCCGCTCCCAAAAGGTGGCCGATCATGGATTTTGTGGAATTGATCTTCAATTTTTTAGCATGCTCACCGAAAGCCAGCTTAATGGCCCGGGTCTCAAAAAGATCGTTGTGATGAGTGCCAGTTCCGTGGGCGTTGATGTATGTCAAAGCTTCCGGCTTTACACCTCCATCCGCCAGGGCGTTCGTCATAGCCTTTGCCGCTCCTGCACCATCCTCAGCGGGAGAAGTGATGTGGTAAGCATCGGAAGAACAGCCATACCCAAGCATCTCCGCATAAATATGAGCTCCGCGCTTCTTAGCATGCTCCAATTCCTCCAAGATCACTACGCCTGCACCCTCCCCCATGACGAAGCCGCTCCTGTCCTTGTCAAAAGGAATGGAACATCTCGCGGGATCGCTGCTGTCGGACAAAGCCGTCAAAGCTGTAAAGCCTGCGATACTGAGGGGAGTCACAGCGCTCTCAGTGCCTCCGGCCACCATCACATCCGCATCGCCATACTGTATGGTGCGAAACGCCTCGCCGATGGAGTTCGTACCGGTGGCGCAGGCCGTGACCACATTCAGGCTCTTGCCCTTTAGGCCAAGCTGAATGCTCACATTGCCCGCAGCCATGTTGGAGATCATAAGAGGAACGAACAGCGGGCTTACTCTGGAAGGGCCCTTTTCTAACAACCTGACATATTCTCTCTCAATGGCCTGGAGACTTCCCACGCCGCTTCCCACAGATACGCCCACACGGTATGGATCCTCTTTCGCCATATCCAGGCCGGAATCCTCCATGGCCTGCCTGGCAGCGGCCACTGCGAACTGGCAGAACTGCTCCATGCGCCTTGCGGTCTTCTTATCCATATAGTTCTCCGGATCAAAATCCTTGACCTCCGCCGCCAGCTTTGCCTTGTAACCTTCACAGTCAAATCTGGTAATCGGCCCAAAGCCGGTCTTTTCCCGCCTGACACTGTCCCAAAATTCCTCTGGACTGTTGCCGATGGGCGTTATGGCACCCATTCCCGTTACTACCACTCTTCTCATATTTATACCCCTTGTGCGCTTCAGCGCACATATCAATCAATAGTTTGAAAATTTATTTTCAAACTTATACCCCATTTCTACATAGCCATTCCGCCGTCCACACAGAGGACCTGACCCGTAATATAATCAGACCCGCTGCCGGACAAGAACACTGCGGCCCGGGCAATGTCCTCCGGCTGCCCCGCCTTTTCCATAGGTATCCTCTGAAGAAGTGCCTGCCGGGCTTTCTCCGGCAGCGCTTCCGTCATATCCGTGGCAATATAGCCCGGCGCAATGGCATTGACACATATCCCCTTGCCCGCCAGTTCTCTGGCCACACTCTTTGTCAGTCCGATCAGGCCCGCCTTTGAGGCTGAATAGTTGGACTGCCCTGCGTTTCCCATAACGCCGGACACAGAAGTAATGTTCACGATCTTGCCGCTGCGCTGTTTGAGAAAATATCGGGACAGATGTCGGATCGTATTAAAGGCGCCCTTTAAATTGGTGTCCAGGACCTTATCATATTCCTCTTCCGTCATGCGCAGGATCAGATTATCCCGGGTAATGCCCGCATTGTTCACCAGGATATCCACGCGTCCATACCTGCCGATCAGCTCCTCCACCATCTTTCCGCAGGCTGCAAAATCCGACACATCACATCCCACAGCCTCTGCCCGTCCATTCTTTTTTTTTATTCTTTCCACGACCTCCAGAGCCTGCTCTCGGGAACCGTTATAGTTTACCAGCACTGTGGCCCCCTGTTCCGAAAGCGCCTCTGCGATCGCTTTTCCAATGCCCCGGCCCGCACCGGTGACCAGAGCCACCTTTCCTGCCAGAGCCCGGTCCATCGTATTCAACTCTTCCATCATTTCCCCCATTTCTGCGCATATCAGGCCTGTATCGGAAACATAGACTCTTCCAGGAGTTTCTCCATATCCTCCACTGTCTCCACATTTTTTGCTGTCACATTCCTGTCGATCTTGCGCAGGAATCCGCTCAGAGTCTTTCCGGGACCGATTTCAATAAAAACGTCCACTCCGTCGGCGATCATCCGTTCCACGGATTCACGCCATCTGACCGTGCCGGACACCTGCCTGGCCAGAAGCTCTTTCACCCGTTTCCCTTCTATTACCGGCTCCGCGTCCACATTGCAAAAATAGGGAATCACAGGATCCTTTACCCGAACACTTTCCAGCTCCGCTGCCAGTTTCTCCCCGGCGCCTGCAAGGAGCGCTGAGTGAAAAGGGCCGCTGACTTTCAGAGGCACACACTTGCGGGCGCCCGCCTCTGCCAGCTTCTTTGCCGTCTCCTGCACCGCTTTCTCTTCTCCGGTGATGACAATCTGGCCCGGGCAATTGTCATTGGCGATGGAAACGATCCCATCTGCGGCCTCGCAGACTGCCCGAATCGTGTCCGCATCCAGACCCAGGACCGCAGCCATAGCCCCTCCTGTCGGATAAGCTTCCTGCATAAAAATGCCCCTGCTTCTGATCAGCCGGAACAGATCCTGCATCTCTATCACCTCGGCCGCAGCCAGCGCACCGTATTCTCCCAGACTCAGGCCCGCACTGCAGTCCGCTTTTAAGCCTTTCTCCTGAAGCACCTTAAGGATTGCTACTTCCACCGTCAGCATGGCAATCTGGGTGTACTCTGTGATGTTCAGTCTGTCATTGTCCGTAAAGCAAAGTTCCGCTACATCCAGGCCCGTCGCTTTTTCCGCCAGTTCAAACACCGCCCTGGCAGTGTCAAAGGCATCGTAAAAATCCTTGCCCATACCGCAGTATTGGGCTCCCTGTCCGGGAAAGATAAATGCTGTCTTACTCATTTTACTTTCAAACTTCCTCACTTCCGCCGCCAAGCAGTCTTTCTGCCTGTTCCATGATATCCTGAATGATCTCGCTGCAGCTTAATTCGCTGTGGATCAAACCTGCGATCTGACCTGCCATAACCGTGCCATTTACCACATCACCGTCAATCGCCGCGCTGCGCAGGGAGCCCAGCGTCAGCTTTTCCAGTTCCATAAAGTCTGCACCCTCTCTCTCCAGACGCAGGTACTCTTTTGTCATTTTGTTGCGCAGGGACCGGACCGGATGTCCGGTGCTCATGCCCGTTACCTCAGAATCAATATCGGAAGCCCTGATCAATCTCTCCTTATAATTGGGATGTACAATGGATTCTTTCGCCGCCACAAAACGGGTCCCCATCTGCACACCCTCAGCGCCCAGCATCATCGCCGCCGCAAAACCGCGGCCATCGGCAATACCGCCTGCTGCGATCACTGGAATAGATACTGCATCCACTACCTGAGGCACCAGCGCCATAGTAGTGATGCTGCCGATATGTCCGCCGCTCTCCATACCCTCTGCAACAATGGCATCTGCACCCGCACGCTCCATCATCTTAGCCATTGCCACACTTGCTACCACCGGGATCACTTTCACATTGTTCTCTTTCCAGAGTTTCATGAATTTTCCGGGATTTCCCGCACCTGTGGTAACTGCCTGGACTCCTTCTTCCACAACGATCCTTGCCACTTCTTCCGCATTGGGGTTCAGCAGCATCACGTTGACGCCGAAAGGCTTGTCCGTCAATTCCCTGCACTTTTTGATCTGCTCCCTGACCACCTCGGGAGGAGCGGAGGCCGCACCGATGAAACCGATACCGCCCGCATTGGAAACAGCTGCCGCCAGGTGATATTCCGCCACCCAGGCCATACCGCCCTGTATAATGGGATACTGAATTCCAAGAAGCTCCGTCAATCTCGTCTTCATGTAATCTTACACCTTTCCTTTGCCGGATCCGGCCGGCTTACTCTACACCTTTGGACTTTAGATACTCCAGCACATCGCCCACCTTTTCCAGCTGCTCCAGATCCTCAGAGGGAATCTCAATGCCGAACTCATCTTCCAATGCCATTACCAGCTCGAACAGATCCAGTGAATCTGCATTCAGATCTTCCTTGAAGTTGGTTTCCTCCGTAATATCCGCCCCATCTGCATTCAGCTTCTCCTCAATGACCGCTCTCACTTTTTCTAACATACTGGTCTCCTCCTGTATCGATTCCATTTTTCACTGTAATAGTTTGATTATCAAATATTTTGTCTTTCAAGTATTTTGAAAATCAAATTATTTATGTAGAATCATACACCCTGTATAATATGTTGTCAATACTCTATTTTTCTCTTTTCCATTTATTTGCTGCCAGTCACAGGCCTCCGCTCACCATTTGCAGCACACGCTGCTTCGCAGCTTTTGCTCCGTAACCCTTTCCCCGCTTTTTCATATTCTTATAAGGAACATTCCAAAAAGGAACCAAAAATATGGCGATCGGA
>CANRMK010000081.1 GCA_947631715.1 uncultured Acetatifactor sp. | reverse complement strand
GAGCGGCTGGCGGCTCAGGGCGTTGTGACAGCGATCTATGTGATCACAGATGAGGATCCCCGGAAATACATCAGACAGGGAAACAGCAGAAGAAGAGTGGCGGTGATTCCCGTGGAAGCAGAGCTGGAGGGAAGACTGTGAAAGGGGCGCGCCATAGCTGGAAGAAGATATTATACAGAGGGGAAAGGGCGGCAGTACTGGCCGGAATCTGTCTGTTTACGCCTTTTTTCGGCATTCCGGCGGTAAGCTGGAAGCATGTGCTTGTGCTGCTTGGCGTGCTTGGCCTGTATGCCGGGGTCTGCCTGCTTCCTCCCCGGGGGAAAGCGCTCTGCCTGTCGGCCGCAGCGCTCTGCATGGGCGTTGCCGCTGCCGTCGGATACAGGCAGTACGGTGACTTTCTGCAGGCTTATGTTGACTGGTTTTTGGGCCGCACGGCCGGGAGAGTGAGCTGGCTGGAAAGCTTTTATCTGATACAGGCGGCGGTTCTGACGGCAGGGGCAATAGCCGTGCAGACTGCCGTGGAAAAGCTCCCTTTCGGGAAATACATTCTGGCTTTTCTTCTGACTGGCGGAATGCTGCTGTGCCTGCCGGCACGGATCAGGCTGACGCACATGGAAGTGGTATTTGCGCTGCTTTATGTGGTTATGGCCTGGGCGGAGAGAATCCGGGAAAGGCGGGGAGAAAGCCGGGGAAATGACCCAGTGAGACATATGTTGTGGCTGTCCCCTTTTCTGGCAGTGTATTTTCTGCTTACGGCGCTTATGCCGGCGCCGGAGAACCCTTATGACTGGCAGTGGGCAAAGGAGCTCTACAGACAGGTCCATGAGTCCTTTCTTAAGGTGACTCGGAACCTGTTTCCCGGCGGAGAGGATTTTGACACCGGCCTGAGCGGCTTTTCCGAGAGCGGGAAACTGGGCGGCAGCAGCCGGGAGGATGACAGAGAACTGATGTGGGTCCGCGCCGGCAGCCAGCTGGCCGGAAACCTGTATCTCACGGGAAAGGTATATGACACGTTTGACGGAGAGCAATGGTCTCAGGAGTATCACGGGGAAGAACCGGAGCGGCTGTTGGATACCCTGGAAACTCTGTATGCGGCAGAGCGGCTGGACCGCATGGGACAGGGAATCTGGTGGGATTACTTAAAAGAGACTTCCCTGACCGTCCGGTATGAACGCTTCCGAACCCGCTATGTGTTTGCCCCCTTAAAAACTGTCCGGTTGGAGGACCTGAAGCAGGACATAGATGAGCTTTCTGACGGGGATAACCTGATTTCGGAGAGAAAAAAAGGGTATGGCACAGAATATAGAATGTCTTATTATCAGATGAATCAGGGCCAGCCGATCTTTGACGGACTGCTGGAGCTGGGCGAAGCTTATGAGGAAGCCGCCTGGGAGGATGCGGCGGGAGACTTTGCCCGAAAGACGGGGCTGCGGGTATCTTATGAGGAAATGGAGGCGTACCGGCAGAGGATATATGACAATTATCTGACAGGCGTGTCGATTTCCGGAGAGATCAGAGAATATCTGGAAGAGGTTACAAAGGGAGCCGAAACAGATGTGGAAAAGCTTCTGGCCATTGAGAGGGAATTGAGCTCCTATACTTATACGAGAGAACCAGGGAATCTGCCCGAAGAGGTAAAAGATGCAGGCACTTTTCTGGATTATTTTCTCCTGGAGAGCAGGCAGGGATACTGTACCTACTTTGCCACGGCGTTTGTACTGTTGGCCCGGGCGGAGGGCATTCCTGCCAGATATGTCCAGGGATTCTGCGTACCTCTGGACGGGAACCGGGAGACGGCAGTCCTGTCCGGCATGGCTCATGCCTGGCCGGAGGTATATCTTGAGGGAGCGGGCTGGATCCCCTTTGAACCCACTCCGGGCTATGGCCGTCTGCGCTATGGCTCCTGGGGCGTGGCGGTGGAGGAAGCGCAGGGGACTTCCTATGAGGAACCGGACGAAAATCCGGGGGAGCCGGAGACCGACAGCCTTTCGGAGGAGCCGGCAGAGCGGACCCAGAAACACACGGGGCCGGAAGCCTTAAAAAATACGGCTTGGAAACAGATCGTGAAACTTTTGGCCTTTGTTCTTTTGATCCTGCTTGCTTTTCTGCCGGTTACGCTTGCCCTGGAATGGATGGCAGGATGTCTCCGGTATCGAAGAATGAGTCCGAGGCAGCAGCTGAAAGTGGAGTTTTACAGAAATATGCGGATCCTTTCCTGGCTGGGACTGCGCCGGAACGATCAGGAAACGCTGCAGGAGCTGAGGCAGCGGGGACGCCTTATGGAGAAGATGCCTCAGCTTAGGTTTATAGAAGACTATGAAGACGTGGTGTACGGCGGGAAAGCCGTGGAGGAAGAGATGCTGAGAACAGCTAAGGCAGAGAGAAAGGCTCTGTGGACGCTGCTCAGAAAAGAGAAGCGTCGGAAAGGGAGAAAACTATGTACATGAATTTGGCGGGAGAATGGAATATCTCATTGGAGGCGGATCAGGGCAGGCAGTCCGGAAAGATCACTCTGCCCGGCACGCTGCAGGCAGCCGGTTACGGAAATCCTGTCACCAGGGACACGCCCTGGGTCAGCACACTGCATGATGCTTTCTGGTATGAACAGGAGGAATACAAATTTGCCCAGGAGGATGGGGTGAACGTGCCTTTTCTGGCTCAGCCGCCCCGGCATTTTCTGGGGCAGGCAGTGTACGAAAGGAAATTTTCTCTGCGGGAGGAATGTCCGCAGGAATGGTATTTTCATGCGGAACTGGCCAGGTGGCGCAGTCAGGTGTGGGTGGACGGAGAATATAAAGGGGAGGACTGTACTCTCTGCGGGCCCCATGATATTTTCCTGGGGCGTATAGGCGCCGGTGAGCATACACTGAGAGTTCTTTTGGACAATTCCATGATCTATCCGTACCGGCCTGACGGACATGGAGTATCGGACGCCCTGGGCGCTTCCTGGAATGGTATGGTGGGGGAGATCGCCTTGTTTACGGAGGATGAGAGGCAGAAGCGGAAAGCGGACCGGATCCGTTACGCCGAGGAAAACCCCAGAACGACCCAGGTCAGGCAGGGACGCTTTGTGATAGACGGAGAGCCTGTGTATTTCCGGGCCACTCACTTTGGCGGAGAATTTCCGCTGACGGGGTATCCTGCCACGGAGAAAGACTGGTGGCGGAGAATGATGTCCGTGATTAAAGAGTGGGGACTGAACGGAATCCGCTTTCATTCTTACTGCCCTCCGGAGGCAGCGTTTGCCGTTGCGGACGAGATGAATGTATATCTCCTTGTGGAGTGCGGTATGTGGAACCGTTTTGAGGAGGGGCCTGCAGGGGAGGAAATGTTTGAGGTCCTGCGGCGGGAGACTCGGCGGATCCTGGAGAATTTCGGCCATCACCCGTCCTTTGTCTTTTTTTCTCCCTCCAATGAACCCGGCGGGAAATGGTTCCTGCCTCTGCGGAGATGGGTCAGCGAGACAAGAGAGTATGACGAAGCCTTGGGCTACGGCGGCAGGCGGATCTATACGGCTCAGTCCGGCTGGGCTTACGATGTCCCGCCCGCAGAGATTACCGGAACGGATTTCCTTTATTTCCACCGTTCCGGCCCTACAATGGAGACGGCGGTACGCAGCGAGAGAGGCTGGTGGGGAAAGGACTTTGGGCAGGCGTTAGAGGGTGCAGCGCTGCCGGCTGTCTGTCATGAACTGGGGCAGATCTGCGCCTATCCCGATTACAATATCATCCGCAAATTCAAGGGATATATGAGACCCGGAAATTATAAGGTATTCCGGGAAAATGCCAGGGCAAACGGACTGCTGCCCTATGTGGACAGCTTTGTGGCGTGCTCCGGGGAAAATCAGCTCCGGCTGTACAAAGAGGAATTGGAGGCCAATTACAGAACGCCTCAGCTTCAGGGCTTTGAACTTTTGGATCTGCACGATTATCTGGGGCAGGGGACGGCGTTAGTGGGAATCCTGGATGCCTTTTGGGAGAGTAAGGGCTATGGGGATCCGGCGGTGTTCCGGAACTGCTGTCAGGATACCGTGATCCTTGTGAGAATGGACAGTTATGTATTTCGGAATACGGACAGAATACAGGTTCCGGTCGAGGTCTGCCACTATGGCAGAAATGAGATAGAGGACGGCCGGATCCGCTGGAGCCTAAACGCCGGGGATAAGGTCTTTCTGCAGGGAGAGCTTCCCGGAACGCGGATCGAAAAGGGCGGCAATACGAGGATAGGGGATATCGAACTGGATTTTAGGGGGATTCGGAAAAACAGGGAGCTGACCTTAAGACTGAAGCTGGAATCGGAATCAGTGACGGCGGAAAACAGCTGGGAGCTGTGTGTCTTCACAAAGGAGGAATTCTCCGATCCGGCGGAAGCAGAAACAGAAACGGCCGGACAGGCTGCTTTTGCAGAGAAAGCCAAAGTGCTTTATACCAGGGACTGGGAGCAGGCCCGGGCTGCTCTGGAGGCCGGGGGCCGGGTCGTGTACGCCCCCTGGCTGTCAGACTTAGGGTACAATTCGCCTGCGCTCTCCGGCAGGAGCGTGAACTGGAACGGACAGATGGGGCCGTCCTGGTGCCGGACCCTGGGTATTGTTGTGGACAGGGAACATCCCATTTTCCGGCATTTCCCCACGAAGCGGTCGGGAGGCTGGCAGTGGGACGATATTTTAAAAAATGCCCGGGGCTTCTGCATGGAAAAACTGGGACAGATCGAGCCCGTGGTGCAGCCTATTGACGATTGGAACAGAAGCCTGCCCCAGAGCCTGATCTTTGAAGCCAATGTGTTGAAAGGGCGGCTGCTGTTAGTATCTGCGGGGTTGGACGTGGACTTTGAGGAAAGCCCTGCCCGGTGGACCTTAAAGCAGGCTCTTCTTCAGTATGCGGCTTCCGGGGAATTCTGCCCTGAAAAGGAGGCGGATCCGCAGGCCATTGAAGCGGAGCTGATGCCTGTGCTGCGGATGGATGCGCTGACGGAAAACGTTACATACAATAAGGGATGTACGGTAGTGGACGGCGATGCGCTTGTGGAGGCGAATCCCGGGACGTCCGCCAGGATCAGACGTGAGGATTTCCCTGTGGAGATCACAGTTATGCTTAAGAAGCCTGTGACAGCGCAGGGAGTGGTTTATGTACCGGAGCAGTGTGACAGGAATCATGCGGGATTTGCAGAAAAATACTGTCTGGAGGTAGGAGAGCGGGATAAGGAAACGGTGCGCTGGGAGAAAGCGGCGGAGGGGAAATTTTTAAACACCTGCCGTGCACAGCAGATCCTTTTTGACAGAGAGATCAGGGGAGATGTTCTAAGGCTGACTGTTTTTTCCGCCTATGGCTGCCGGGACAAATATGTGTGGAAGCAGGACTTTTCGGGATGGCATCAGGAATTCCAGCCTCTCAGCGCTTTTCTGCAGATTGCCGGACTTCATGTGCTCTGCAGGGAAGAGGGCCCTCATTGTGACGATTATTCTGCAAAGAATGACAGAAGATCCCGGACAGAGGAAATTGAATTTTAAAAATCTAATATAGCTGTAAAAGGATGTTCGTAATCCTAAAATAAGACAAGATGTCTAAATTTTGGCTGACAGCAATTGACAATTATTTTTTGAGAGAATATTCTGATAAGGACAGGACCGCTGTTTTTGAATGGCGTAATGTCCATACAAAAGCCGATCTGCAGATTATGCCGGTGCAAAAGATAAGCCATGAAAGGCACAAAGGAAAGGGAGTGCGCACGAATTCGTGTACACTCCCTTTTGTTGTTCAGCCTGCCGGGCGTTTCTCCTGCACGCTGGATTCTACTTTTTATCGCGGATTTCGCTGTGGAGCGCCTGCAGAGATTTCACTTCGCTGCTGCCGTGGGTCTTGACATAACGGATGCCGCTTGCAGTGGCTCGGGCGGCGGCTATGGTGGTCATGTAAGGGATCTTTGCCTTAATGGCCGCCTTGCGCAGATAGCTGTCGTCATGGATGCTGTCTTTGCCTATCGGCGAGTTGACGATCAGGTCAATCCTGCCGTTGGTGATCAGATCCAGGATATTGGGCCGGCCCTCGTACAGCTTGTTGACCCTTTCCGCGGGAATGCCGGCGGCCCTGATCAGTTCACAGGTATTTCCGGTGGCTATAATATGGAATCCGCAGTCTGCGAACATTTTTGCGATTTCTGCCACTTCATCCCGGTCCTTGCGGTTTACGGAGATCAATACCGTGCCCTCTAAGGGCAGACTGGACTGGGTGGCCTCCTGAGCCTTGCAGAAAGCCTCTCCGTAAGAGTGGGACAGGCCCAGCACCTCGCCGGTGGAGCGCATTTCCGGCCCAAGAATGGGATCCACCTCCGGGAACATATTGAAAGGGAATACAGCCTCCTTGACTCCATAGTAGGGAATCTCCTGTTCCTTTAATCCGGGAACCGGTGAGGGCTTTCCGGTAAATTCCGAAGTGATGATTTCGGTGGCAAGGGGCACCATTCGGATATTGCAGACCTTGGACACCAGAGGAACGGTGCGGGATGCCCTGGGGTTTGCTTCCAGCACGAAGACCTTGCCGTTTTCGATGGCATACTGCATGTTCATCAGTCCCTTTACATGCATTTCCTCCGCAATTTTCCGGGTGTATTCCTTGATGACAGCCACATTTTCTTCGGAAATATGTACCGAGGGGATCAGGCATGCCGAGTCCCCGGAATGAATGCCCGCCAGCTCAATGTGTTCCATTACCGCAGGCACAAAGGCGTGTGTTCCGTCGCTGACGGCATCTGCTTCACATTCGGTGGCGTGATTGAGAAAACGGTCAATCAGTATGGGCCGGTCGGGGGTCACGCCCACGGCGGCTCTCATATATTCGGTCATGCTGTCATCATCATAGACCACCTCCATGCCTCTGCCGCCCAGCACATAGGAGGGCCGCACCATGACGGGGTAGCCGATGGAATTTGCAATGGATAAGGCGTCCTCCACTGTGGCCGCCATACCCGACTCCGGCATGGGGATTTCGAGCTTTTCCATCATAGCGCGGAACTGGTCCCGGTCCTCCGCAAGGTCGATAATGGAGGGTGAGGTGCCCAGGATCTTCACGCCGTTTTTCTCCAGGTCCGCAGCCAGATTCAGCGGTGTCTGGCCGCCGAACTGAGCGATAACGCCCAGGGGTTTTTCTTTTTTATAGATGCTCAGCACATCTTCCAGGGTCAAAGGCTCAAAGTACAGTTTGTCGGAGGTGTCATAGTCTGTGGACACGGTCTCCGGGTTGCAGTTTACGATGATCGTCTCAAAGCCAAGCTTTTTCAGGGCAAGGGAGGCATGCACACAACAGTAGTCGAACTCGATTCCCTGGCCGATGCGGTTGGGACCGCCGCCAAGGATCATGATCTTGGGTTTGTCTGTTTTCACAGGGTTTTTATCCGGCGCATTATAGGTGGAGTAGTAGTAGGCGCTGTCCTGGGTGCCGCTGACATGGACACCCTCCCAGGCTTCCTCCACGCCCAGCTGAATCCGGCGGTTTCGGATGTCCGCCTCGGGAATCTCCAAAAGCTGGCTTAAGTATTTGTCAGAGAAGCCGTCTTTCTTGGCGGCGGTCAAAAGATCATCCGGGAGCAGGGATCCCTTATATGTGAGAATCCTCTCCTCTTCCTCTACCAGTTCTCTCATCTGCTGGATGAACCAGGTCTTTACATGGGTGATCTCATGGATCTCCTCCACAGAAGCGCCCTTGCGCAGCGCTTCATACATGATGAAATGGCGTTCGCTGGAGGGGGTGATGAGCTTCTTTAGCAGCTGCTCCTTTGTCAGGGTGTCGAAATCTTTCGCGTGGCCCAGGCCATAGCGCCCTGTCTCCAGGGAGCGGATAGCCTTTTGGAAAGCCTCCTTGTAAGTCTTTCCGATGCTCATGACTTCGCCTACCGCACGCATCTGGGTTCCCAGCTTGTCTTCCACGCCCTTAAATTTTTCAAAGGCCCAGCGTGCGAACTTGATTACGACATAATCCCCGTCCGGTTTATAGCGGTCCAGCGTACCGTATTTTCCGCAGGGAATTTCCTTTAAGGTAAGGCCGGACGCCAGCATTGCGGACACCAAAGCGATAGGGAAGCCGGTGGCCTTGGAGGCCAGCGCCGAGGAGCGGGAGGTCCGGGGATTGATCTCAATAACGACGATGCGGTCTGTTTTGGGGTCATGGGCAAACTGTACATTGGTGCCGCCGATGACCTGTACGGATTCCACGATCCGATAGGCCTGCTCCTGTAGACGCTTCTGGGTTTCCTCGGAAATAGTCAGCATAGGCGCCGAGCAGAAAGAATCTCCCGTGTGGACCCCCATAGGATCAATGTTTTCAATGAAGCAGACCGTGATCATATTGTTGTCTGCATCGCGGACGACCTCAAGCTCTAATTCTTCCCAGCCAAGGACGGATTCTTCCACCAAAACCTGCCCGACCAGGCTGGCCTGCAGGCCTCTGGCGCAGACGGTCTTTAACTCTTCCCTGTTGTATACCAGGCCGCCTCCGGCGCCGCCCATGGTATAGGCCGGACGCAGTACTACAGGGTATCCCAGCTCGTCTGCTATGCCCAGCGCTTCCTCCACGCTGTAAGCAACCTGGCTGCGGGCCATCTCGATACCAAGAGCGTTCATGGCGTTCTTAAATTCAATGCGGTCCTCGCCGCGTTCAATGGCGTCTGTCTGGACTCCAATGACTTTTACATGATATTTGTCTAAAATTCCCGCTTTATTTAATTCCGCGCAGAGATTTAACCCTGACTGGCCGCCCAGGTTAGGAAGCAGAGCGTCGGGGTGTTCCTTGGCGATGATCTGCTCCAGGCGGTTTACATTTAACGGTTCAATATAGGTTACGTCCGCGATCTCAGGATCCGTCATAATGGTGGCGGGGTTGGAATTCACCAGCACGATCTCGTATCCCAGCTTGCGGAGCGCCTTGCAGGCCTGAGTGCCGGAATAGTCGAACTCACAGGCCTGGCCGATGATAATGGGGCCGGAACCGATGATGAGCACTTTGCGGATGTCTGTTCTTTTTGGCATTTGTGTATCCTCCTC
>CANRMK010000080.1 GCA_947631715.1 uncultured Acetatifactor sp. | reverse complement strand
GAATGTTCATACAAACCGCCTCCTCACATTTCTGCCTTTTGTCTGCCTGTTCTATAAACAATATAACACAGTTTCCGTCAAAATCAATAAAGAAAGTATAAACTTTCTCTGAGCAGAAAAACAAGATTTTATTGTATTTTTGATAATTATATAGTACAATATCAGCGAATGCCGGTAAATTTATTCTGCGGAAAATAGGTACAAAGGCAGAACCGCGGTGCAGTTATTTAGAAAGAGAGCGATCATGAGGAAATTGATGAAAAAAGAGCTTCAGATTAAAATTATTTTTGTTGGGATGCTGCTGACATTAGTGGCCCTTTTGATACCACTGTTCATCATCGGGCACTATAACTTCTTAAGTGTAGACGATTTTGGATATAGTGAGACCGCTAAAGAGGTCTGGGACGAAACGCATTCCGTTATCAAGACCGGTATCCGGCAGATCTCTTATGCATACCATTACTGGCGCACCTTTCAGGGTACCTTTGCGGCAGAATGGTTCACCACTACCACAATAGGAATCTTCGGCCGGAATGCCTATTATATGGGAACTTATTTTACACTGGGCGGTTTTGTGATCTGTGAGATATTTTTGTTTATGGTCATCCTGAAAAAAATTCTGGATGCAGACTTTTTTCGGGCAGGCATCATCTCTGTCTGCATCGTTGGACTGCAGATATTGCTGACACCTGTCCCTGTAGAAGCCTTTTACTGGTTCTGCGGTGCAGTGCTGTACACGGTGACATTTAACAATGCCGTTCTTTTAACGGCGCTGCTCATTCTGCTGTATTACCGCCCGTCTGCTCTCTGGAAGCGGGTCCTGCTCTATGCCGGCATTGTTCTGCTCACTGTCATGGTGTCCGGGGGCACATATGGAACCCTGATTCCCATGCTGCTTCTGTATTTTTGCGCTGCAATATGGTATTGGTACCGCCGGAATCCGGGGCGCTGGTTCGTCACGGCGGGAGCAGCGCTGTATTTGACAGGATTTCTCCTGAATGTGCTTGCCCCCGGGAATCAGCTCAGACTGTCTGCCGCGTATTCTACCTCGGATTTGAAAGGAAATTCCGCAGTTACGGCAATATTGCTTTCCCTGAAGGAAGCGGCTTTTTATATTGCCGGGAATGCCACCCCCCCATGTCTCATTTTGGGAGTGCTGCTCTTACCGCTCTTTGCCGCCATTGTGAAAAGAAGCAAATATAAATTTCCGTTTCCCCTCCTGATCACGCTCTTTTCTTTTGGAGCCTATGCTTCACAGTTTACACCTACACTTTATACCCTGGGCATTACCGGGCCTGGGCGGATCCTGAATCTATACCGCTGGACTCTTTATATCTGGCTGTACGGAAATGAACTGTACTGGCTGGGATGGCTCTTTCAAAAGAAGCTGATTCTTCCCGGCGAGGCCCAAAGATCACAGCAGGAACAGGGGGGATACCTGTTAGGCGGCTGGATCGCAGGCGGTATCCTGCTGTGCATTGCCCTGTATGTCTGGGGCGGGACAACGCTGACGTCGGTGAGCGCTGTCCATTCCCTTTACCACAAAGAAGCGCAGACATATTATGCGGAATACCAGGAAAGGCTGTCCATACTGGAAGATGAATCCGTGACAGACGCATGTCTGGAGCCTTTCTCTTCCATGCCCTATCTGCTGTTCTTCGGAGATATTGCGCATAATTCCACAAACTGGGTAAACACTTCGGCCGCACGATATTTCGGTAAAAATTCAGTGGTCCTTACAAATTAAAGGCTTCTGATCTCCTTTACCTCATATCCGGCTTCCGTGACTGCGTCCCTGAGCACATCGTCGGACACTTCCCCGGCAAGCTCTGCCGATGCTGTTCTGTCCTCCAGGCTCACGGTCACGGCCTTTACACCCTCCACTGCCTCAAGGGCTTTCTGTACCCTGCCCGTGCAGTGTGCGCACATCATTCCCTCCACCGTCAATACCTTTGTCATATGCTCCATCCTTTCTGCGGGTCTCTCCCCGCCGTCCTGCTTTTTCCTGTTTTTATCTGCCAGAGCTGCCTTTACACTTTCCGGCGTCTCCTCCGCTCTGGAGGCCGCCCGAAACCCTTTAAGCCGCAGGGCGTTCCCCACCACGAAAATACTGCTGAGGCTCATGGCCGCGGCTCCGAACATAGGGTTCAGCCGGATCCCGAAGAGAGGATACCAGCACCCTGCCGCCAGAGGAATCCCCACACAGTTATAGAAGAAAGCCCAGAACAGATTCTGCTTGATATTGCGGATCACTGCCCGGCTTAAGGCAACCGCTGTAGCAGCATCCTGCAGATCGCTCTTCATCAGGACGATATCGGCGCTCTCCATGGCCACGTCCGTGCCCGCTCCGATGGCCATGCCCACGTCTGCTGCCGCAAGGGCCGGCGCATCGTTGATGCCATCCCCGATCATGGCGACTTTGCGGCCCTGCTCCCTTAAGCTGCGGACTTTCCGCTCCTTGTCCTGCGGCAGGACCTCCGCTATCACCTCCGGGATCCCCATGCGCTTCCGGACGGCCTCGGCAGTCCGGGCATTGTCACCGGTGAGCATGATCACGCGGATCCCCATCTGTTCAAACTGTCTCACAGCTTTTAAGGAACTGTCCTTTATCGTATCGGACACGCCGATCATGCCTAAAAGCTCTCCCTCCCTTGCCACCAAAAGAGGCGTCAATCCCTGTTCGGCTGCAAGGCCCACACTGTCCAAAATCTCCTTTTTTACCGGAATGCCGTTTTCCTCCATATAGGCCGGATTCCCCACAAAGCACCTGGTCCCGGCCTTGACTGTTCCGGTCATTTCCCGCCTTGCCGCTTTCACGAGCACATCTTTGGGGATGCCGGTCAACCGTTCTCCGGCGCTTCCGTCCGGATCCCTTCCGTCTTTCACGGCCTCCAGCGCCCCCCGCACCTGCGCCGGATTCCCGCTATGCGCCACACTGCGATTGCCGTCCGGCTGCTTCCAGGCAAAGAACACCGAGCTGGGGCCGTCTTCCTCCAGGAAGCTTCCCGGAGTACCTGCATCCGTCTCCAGAACGCCCTCCACACCTCTGCCGAACACTGCCTGAAAATCCCGCACTTCCGGTATCTGAAGCTTATTTAAATCCGCATATTCCAGCACGGCCTCCGCCAGCGGATGCTCGCTCTTTTTTTCCAGAGCCGCCGCCACCTGGACCAGTGTCTCCAGGCTGATGTCCGCATCCCATACGGCGGTTTCCGAGACCTTCAGCTTTCCCGAAGTGATGGTGCCTGTCTTATCCAGCACCACCGTATCGATATCCCTGGCACGCTGCAGCGCCTCCCCGGATTTGATCAGGATCCCATGGGACGCTCCCACACCGGTCCCCACCATGATAGCCACGGGCGTGGCCAGCCCCAGCGCACAGGGGCAGGAGATCACCAGCACCGCTATGGCCGAAGAGATGGCAAACTCTGCGCCAGCCCCCACAGCCAGCCACACTAACAGTGTCACCAGGGCGATCCCCATGACCACAGGCACGAACACGCCCGCCGCCTTATCCGCAAGCCTGGCGATTGGCGCCTTGCTGGCGCTGGCCTCCTCCACCAGCCTGATGATCTGGGACAGGGTAGTGTCCTCCCCCACCCGGTCCGCCCGGCACTTCAAAAAGCCCGCCTTATTCACCGTGGCGGATATCACCTTGTCCCCGGGCTGCTTTTCCACAGGGATGCTCTCCCCGGTAATGGCCGCCTCGTCCACGCTGGAATTGCCCTCCAGCACCTGTCCATCCGCCGGCACAAGGCTGCCGGGCTTTATCAGGAAGATATCTCCGGCCCTGAGCTCCTCCGTGGGCACCTCCCGCTCTGTCCCATCCTCCATAAGCACCACGGCTGTCCTGGGGGAAAGGTCCATGAGCCTGGTGATCGCCTCGCTGGTCTTCCCCTTGGAGCGGCTCTCCAGGTATTTCCCCACAGTGATCAGCGTCAGGATCGTGCCCGCTGACTCAAAATACAAGTCGTGGGAATACCGTTCCACCAAAGCAAGGTTTCCATGTCCCAGCCCATAGCCGATGCGGTACATGGCAAAAATGCCATAGACAAGGGAGGCGGAAGCTCCCAGGGCGATGAGGCTGTCCATATTGGGCGACAGATGCCTCAGCGTTCTGAAGCCCACGGAAAAGAATTTCCGGTTCATATACAGAATAGGCAGCAAAAGCAGAAGCTGGGTGAGCGCAAATGTCATGGCATTTTCATTTCCGTGAAGATACCTGTGGACGAACGCCGGCATGGGAATCCCCAGGCCCTCATAGATCATATGGTACATAGCCACATACATCAGAGGGATCAGAAATCCCACGGAAATGCCCAGCCGCCATTTCATGGCCCTGGCTTCCTCCTCTGCCTGCTTTTGAAGCGCTGTCCGGGAATCGCTCTGCTTTCCCGGGCCGTGTGCATCTTTGGCTTTCTCCCGGGCGCTGCCAGATATCAGCGACGCGCCGTAACCTGCCTGCTCCACCGCCGCTGTGATTCTTTCCGGGCTCAGCCGCTTTTCATCGTAATTTACCTCCATAGTCTCCGTAAGCAGGTTGACGGACGCCTTCTCCACGCCCTCCAGCTTACTCACGGCTTTCTCCACATGGGAAGAACAGGCCGAACAGGTCATTCCCGATATGTGATATCTCTCTTTTTTCACATTGCTTTCCTTCTTTCCTGTTATGAAGCGACTTATTTCAGCTTTTTCATCAACTCCACTGCTTCTTCCACAACTTCCATATTGCCCTTGCGGATCTCCTCCACCACACAGGTCTCCATATGCTCCTGCAGAATTTGATAGCCAAAAGACTGCAGCGCACTCTCCACCGCCGCCACCTGGGTCAGAATATCTCCGCAGTAGCGGTTCTCATCCAGCATTCGTCCGATCCCATTCAGCTGGCCCGTCATCCGGCTGATACGGTTCTTCAACTGTCTTAATTCTTTCTCCTGCCGGGGCGTAGCTTTCCTGTGGCAGCAACCATAATTTTCCTCCATGGCCTCGCAATCTTTCAAAACATCCTTTTCTTCCATACCGCTCCTCCCAGTATCTCCAATCTCCTCTTGTCAAATTCCAAACAGCGCCTGACAGTCCCTGTTTTCCGAAATGGATGTTCCGACTTTTCAGTCCACCGCATCCGAACTGTAGAGACAGTCGTATTCCGCCGCCTTTTTCCAGAAGCAAAATACCCTGCAAGGGTATCCTGTTCTCTTACAGGATATACCCCAGCAGGGTATTTGTCAAGACTATTTTGTGCGAATTTTGCTCATGAGTAACAGTGCAGCCCCTCCGTCGTATTCAGCCCGGTAATGTCGATGTTCTCCCGGCAGACCGTTGGAGCACGTCGGCACTTGGCGAGGTACTCTCGAGCCTAGTGTCCGTTACGTGCGGAGCCGAGCGGAAGCGCGTCTGCCGGGAGAACATCGGCAGTACCGGGCATGACTTGCAAGAGAAAGGCTGAACTGTTACGCTCATGAGGGTGGAATTCTTGTAACCTCAGATAGAGTCAAATCCTCCCTGCAGATCCTCAATGATATCGTCAATGTTCTCCGTACCCACGGAAAGCCGGATCGTATTCCGGTAAATTCCCTGTTCCTCCAGCTCTTTGTCGTTCAGCTGGGCGTGGGTGGTAGACGCCGGATGGATCACCAGAGATTTCACATCCGCCACATTGGCAAGCAGAGAGAACAGCTCCAGATTGTCGATGAACTTCTTTGCTTCCGCCTCTCCGCCCTTGATCTCAAAGGTAAAAATGGAGCCTCCCCCGTTGGGGAAATATTTGCGATACAAAGCCTGCTGAACAGGATCTTCAGAGACGGAGGGGTGATGCACCCTCTCCACCTTGGGGTTCTCGGCCAGATATTTCACCACTTTCAGGGCATTTTCCACATGGCGCTCCACCCTGAGGGAAAGCGTCTCCAGACCCTGTAGGAAGAAAAATGCATGGAAAGGTGACAGCGTCGCTCCCGTATCCCGCAGCAGAATGGCACGGATCGCGGTGACAAATACCGCTCCCGGCACTGCCTTGCTGAACGTGACCCCGTGATAGCTGTCGTTTGGAGTTGTCAGATGAGGGAACTTTCCGGACGCCTCCCAGTCAAATTTGCCGTTCTCAACGATCACGCCTCCAATAGTGGTTCCATGGCCGCCGATAAACTTTGTCGCGGAATGCACCACAATGTCGGCGCCGTACTCAAAGGGCCGCACCAGATACGGCGTCGCAAAGGTATTGTCCACCACAAGGGGAATCCTGTGCCTGTGAGCGATCTGTGCAAGCTTCTCGATATCCACCACATCGGAATTGGGATTTCCCAGAGTTTCAATGAAAACCGCCTTTGTATTGTCCTGAATGGCGTTCTACACTGCCTCAAAATCGGCGGGATCCACAAAGGTGGTGGTAATGCCGTAATTTACCAGAGTGTGCTGCAGCAGATTGTAAGAGCCCCCGTAAATATTGTTTGCAGAGACGATATGTTCCCCGGCCTTTGCCAGATTCTCAATGGTATAGGCGATCGCCGCCGCACCGCTGGCCACAGCCAGAGCCGCCGTGCCGCCCTCCAGAGCCGCGATCCGCTTCTCGAACACATCCTCCGTGGGATTTGTCAGCCGCCCGTAAATATTGCCGCTGTCCGCCAGCCCAAAGCGCGCTGCAGCGTGGTCGCAGTTGCGGAATACATAGGACGAGGTCTGGTAGATGGGAACCGCCCGGGCATCCGTGACGGGATCGGGCTGCTCCTGCCCCACATGCAGCTGCAGGGTCTCAAATTTCAGGTTCCTTTCAGCATAAGGTTTCTTGCTCATATTTTTCTCCATTCTGCCGTCCACCGGCCATTTATTTCCTACCTTTCCTATAATTCATACTATTTAAGTAGGTTTAGTATAAATTAACGCTTTTCTCCGGGTTTGTCAAGTGATTTGTGAAAAAAATTTTAAAAGTTTTTGTAAAATCCCCAAAAAAACCACCGGCCTGACACAGACCGGTGGATAATCCCGTTATTTGACCTTTTTAAATTCCGCCTGAGGATATCCTGCCAGGACCGCCTCAGACTGCGGACGCCTGCAGCTCCTGCACCAGGGAATTGATCTCTTCCAGAATGGTGCGGCATGCTTTCATATCCCCAACGGTAGTCTCGGAAGTCTTTAAGCCCTCGGTGGAGGAAGCCGCAACCTCCTGGCTGGTGGCGGACAGATGCGTAATGTTCTCGGAGATCACGCCGGTAGACTGCAGGATTTCCTTGATCACGCGCTCGGTATTGTTGATGTTCGTAGTCAGCTCGGATACGCCCTCGTTGATCTTTTCAAACTTCTCTCTGGTCTCTTCGATCAGTTCGTTCTGCTTAGCCACAGACTCCACGGAGTTCCTGATGCTCTCGTTCGCCCGCTTGGTATCGCTGTTCAGCTCTTCGATGATACTGGTGATATTGTTGGAGGCGTCCTTGGTCTGCTCGGACAGCTGACGGATCTCTTCCGCCACCACTGCAAAGCCTCTTCCCGCTTCGCCGGCACGGGCCGCCTCGATGGAAGCGTTCAGGGCGAGCAGGTTGGTCTGGCTGGAGATACTCAAGATCGTTCCCACGAAGTTCTGCACTTCTGCCACTTTCTGCGTCAGGCTCTCGATGACCTCCACCGTCACGCTGCTGGCAGTCTCCACATTGTGGGCCTGCTCCTTTAATTCTCTCACCATTGCGGAACCCTCTTCCACATTCGCGTCTGTGCGCCTGGAAGCCTCGATCATGCTCTGGGTCTCATTCTCAGCCACATCGGTGTGCTCCTGGATCTCGGCGCACATGGTCGCCTGCTCCTGAATGGCCTCTGCGGTGCTCTCGGTGCTCTCCGCGATATTGCTCATGGCAAAATTGCTGGTATCCACGCTCTGGTTCAGACGATCCAACATTTCCATAGCATCGCCGAAATGTCTGGAAACCTCCTCTGCCACGGCAATCGTCTTTTTATGGTTGGCTGCCTGCTTATCTGCAGCAGCGGTAATGGTCTCGATGTTCTCCTGATTATTTTTGATCAGGAGCTGAACCACTCTCAGGGCGGCAAAGCTTACCAGGACGCTTGCGAACACTGCCACGAAAAGGGACTGTTTGTCATTTTCGGACGCGCCGCCGTACTTCATCAAAAGCTTTACGATATTGGTCAGCAGCACGATCACATCGCCTGCGATCACGAACCTTACGTTCAAAAGCACCATAGCTGCGAACAGAATCGGGAACGCATACGCAAAGCACTCTGTATTGTTGGTGCAGAGCACGATCACCACATAAGCTATCGCCGCGCTGGCCAGCATCACGATCCCGCAAATCTTCTCTTCACGCTTTAACAGGTAGATCACTGTAGAAACAGCCAGAGCCACCAGGCTCACGCCCATCTGAAGATAATGGTTCCATCCCGCCCCCACAGCGGTGACCTGCCCGATCATGATCAAGACCACATACCCCAATATAATGGCGATGATCGGAAAAATAGTGGAATGCGCCCGTTTGTACTGTGCTGCTGTCATAAGTAAACCCTCCTGAAATATAGTTTTTTCCCTTTGATGAATTGATTTAATGCGGAAATCCCCCTGTTCCTGTCTCTTGCGGACCGGGAACTTTCCATATGACATTATAGCACTTCAGGACAATTCTGACAATACACAAATCCATTCCCCCGGCGCATTTCGTAACAGTTCAGCCTTCTCCTGCAAGTCACGCCCGGTACTGCCGATGTTCTCCCGGCAGACGCGCTTCCGCTCGGTTCCGCACGTAACGGTACTAGGCTCGAGAGTACCTCGCCAAGTGCCGACGTGCTCCAACGGTCTGCCGGGAGAACATCGACAGTACCGGGCTGAATATGACGTAGGGGCTGAACTGTTACCGCATTTCCCATTCGGAAAAGTTTGCGGGCATGAAACGCGTGGTCCCGCAAAAAAGCCTGTTTTCCAAATCCCGAATGACAGGGCGGAATACAGGCTTTTGTCTCCGTTCAGCAGGGCCGGCTTCAATTTTCGAACACGAAATAGGAAGCCGTTGCGGAACCTCCCCCGGTTCCATTTTCATTTATGGCAAACAGTCCCGCCTTCAC
>CANRMK010000079.1 GCA_947631715.1 uncultured Acetatifactor sp. | reverse complement strand
GCCTGTCAGGTCCCTGTACTCCCGGCTGCCCACGTCGCTCCAGGCATGTCTGCCTGAGGCCACAGTTTTTCCCGTGGTCTTCTCCACCGCGTACATATCCAAAATCTGCGTGGCATCGTTTAGCATCTGTCCGTCTTTTTCCGTATAGTGCTCTTTATACAGCACAAATAATTCGCAGGCGCCGTTTTTGGACGGCCTGTCATACACTAGGGTAAAACGGTACGTGCCCGTATCGAGCGCATCCCCCTCCTGGCCCGCGTCCCTGCTTCCCAGATCCAGATACAGATTCCCCTTTGCCGTGTAAGACAGATTACAGGGATAGCCCTGCTCCTTGAAAACCGCGTCATAGAGTGTCAGGGCGCAATCTTCTGTTGAAGCCGCGGCGTTGTCTTTTGTGGCGCTGTCTTCTGGAGCGCAGTCTTCTGCGCTGCTTTTTTCATCCTCGCTCCCGCTGTCCGCACTGCCGCTCGTCCCATCCAGCGCTGCAGTGTCCTGTGAAGCGTTCTCGTACTCTGCTTTCCACTCCCTCAGAGTTTCATATTTTTCCCGGACATATTCCCCCAGCTTTTCCGGATTCAGGTAATACTCCGGCTCCATGTCATCCCACTGCCCCAATTTGCCGAAAGGAATCTGTCCGGTCAACTCTCCTTCGCCCTCTTTGCAGAAAAAATACAGGTATCCCCGATTCTCCTCAAAGAAATCCGTCCTTCTGCAAACGTAAGCCGTCAGCCGGGAGACGTCCTCCGCAAAGGCCGGTATGTCACTTTCGTCCGTCAGCCCTATGTAAAATATGCCATTTTCGGAAATATAATGCTCCCGTTGGATACCCAGCGCTTCTGCGCCCTCCGTCAGGCACCAGGCAAGAACCTTTTCAAAAAAGTCATCCCGAAATTCCCCTCCCGACAGCTCAACGCTCGTTTTCACCTCCGGGAACTCCGGCTGAATGAATATGTGGTTCAGACTATCCCAGACCTCAAAGGTTCTTCCATATTTCTTTTCCAGGTATTCCTTTTTGTCTTCCGCCGTGGCTTCTGTGGGCGTCTTGAAAAAAATCGCCACAGGCCGTTCATATACCCATGTGGTCCATTCCAGGAAATCCGAATTGCCGGTTGCCAGCAGATCCGAAGTAAGCCTTCTCTCTTCATTCGTACTGAAAATCAGGATCAAAAGTCCAAACCACAGGCAGACAACGGCATAGACAGCCGTCGAGACCGCAACATACAGCACCTTCACCACCGGCTTCCACAGACCCTTTTTTCTCAAAAAAAGCCAAATTCCGATTATGACCAGAAGCGGCAATACCCACAAAATCCATACTTTCCCCAGAACATCCACCCACATGCGGAACGAAAGTTCTGTGGAGGCAAGTAGGACAGATCCTATGATGTATATGGCAGCAAACGCTATGGAAAAGACCAATATTTTGATATATCGCTTCATAACTTCTCTGCAGACCTCCGGCAATGGTCTCTTTCACCCATGCATCACCGTATTTCTCTTCTTACCAGTACAGTTCCCAATCCTTGCTCATTCTGGTCAGCGCCTCCATGTAAAAATAATCTCCCCAGGAGTTGCACTCATCCACGCCATAGTGATTGCAGGTGTTGTAAGGGGAATGATTGGAATAGGTGCTGTGGAGAACCAGTCCGTTAGAGGTTTCCATATCCTTGACCGCATAATTGTCATAGACGGATTTCATGATCTTCGCCGCGATCTGACGATAATGCCGGGCCTCCTCCGGCTCCAGGTATTTTGCCATTTCCAGCATACCGCAGGCGGCAATGGACGCGGAAGAGGAATCTCTGGGCTGATCGTCTCCGTCCGTAAACTCCAGATCCCAGTAGGGCACAAGATCCTTGGGCAGATGCTCCAGGAAATACTCTGTCACCCGCCGGAACAGTTCGATATATTCTTTCCGGCCCGTATATTTATAAGCCAGCGCCATACCGTAAACGCCCCATGCCTGGCCTCTCGCCCAGGCGGAACCGTCCCGGTAGCCCTGACAGGTGGCGCCGTGGTCCGGCGCTCCGGTCTTCACATCAAAGAAAAAGGTATGCCAGGTAGAGTAATCCTCCCGGATCACATTTGCCACCGCCGTGTGAATGTGTTTCTCCGCGATTTCCCTGTATCTGCCGTCTCCGGTTTCCTCCGAAGCCCAATAGAGCAGGGGCAGATTCAGCAGGCAGTCAATGATCAGGCGGTAATTCTCCGGCTGATCCATAGGGCCCCAGGCCTGGATAAACTCACCTACCGGGTGATATCTTTTAATCAACTGATCCGCCGCCTGGATCGCAGCATCCCGTCCCTCTTTGCTTCCGATGAGCTTATAAGCCGCCACACAGGACGGGGAATAGAGAAATCCCATATCGTGATGATCCACAGAGATCTTTTTTTCAATTCTCTCCAGGAAGTCATGTACCTGGATCTCCCCGGCTTTCTTAAGCCGCTCGTCCCCGCAGTGTTCATAGGCCAGCCAGATCTCCCCTGTCCAGAATCCCTGAGTCCAGTCCGTATTCTCCACCGCCTGATAAAAACCGTTCACACTGTAAGCCTGCTGGAATTTGTCTGTAAATTCCGGCAGAATATGTAAGATCTGCTGGCAGCAGAAATCCAGCGCCTGCCCGATCTCCCTGCTGTTGATTTCCGGATAATTTTCCAATGTAATAGCCATTTTCCCTCTCTTTCTGCCGCCCTGTGCGGCAAGACACCATTTGTCCGCTTTTCATTATACCATGAATGCTCCGCATTCACGGTATGAATGGCCATTCGGCCGCTTCCTGCCTCGAATAAGGTCATTATACCATAAATGCCCCAAATATAAAAGAAGTTCCGAAAGCGGCGCCTTAGAGCCATTCGGAACTTCTCTTCGTCTGTTATCCTCTTATCCTTTCAGTCCGGTAGCCGCAACACCCTCCACAAAGTACTTCTGCAGCGCCAGGAACACGATCAGCACCGGAATCAGGGACAGGACAGAGCCCGCCATGATCAGTCCGTAATCCGACGAATACTGGCTGATGAACATTTTCAGTCCCAGCTGGATCGTCTTCTTCTCCTGACTCTTTAAGTAGATCAGGGGCCCCAGGTAATCGTTCCATGTGTTCACAAAAGTAAAAATAGTCAGCGTTGACAGCGCCGGTTTCGACAGCGGCAGCATAATGTTGGCATAAATCCGATATTCGCTCATGCCGTCGATCCTGGCCGCCTCGCAAAGGTCATCCGGGATTCCCTCATAGAACTGCTTCATCATGAACACACCGAAAGCGGAAAATGCCTGGAGGCAGATCATCGCCAGCAGCTTATCGTTCAGCCCCATCTTTCTCATCATAATGAACTGGGGCACCATGTATACCTGCCAGGGCATTGCAATGGTGGCAATGTAGGCCAGGAACAATGTATTTTTATGCCGGAAATTCAATTTTGCAAAAGAGTACGCCGCAAAGCTGCTGGTCAAAAGCTGAAGAAATGTAACTACCAGCGTCAAATATACTGTGTTCAGGACAAATCTCCCGAAAGGAATCTTCGTCCAGATGTCCGAATAATTGCTCCACTTGGGATTTTCGGGGATCCAGACGAAAGGATTCATCTGAAACACTTCCCTGTCGCTCTTAATGGACGCCGACAGCATCCACAGAAAAGGAATGATCATGATCAGAGCGATCAGGATTAAAATAATATACACTGCCGTTTTTCCCAGAACGGCTTTTTTATGTGCTGATTTCATATAAGCAATCACACCTTTCTCACCGCCCGCGCCTGCCGGTATCCTCCCACAGCGCAGACATCAATTTGTGTTACCATGCTCTTGCCCGTTTCACCGGACATCCGCACCCGTTTTCCGCCGCAGTGCAGCTGCAGGCATTTATTCTTCCAGAACATTTCTCCCGTACACTTCTATCTGGGTCAGCGCCGGGAACGGGGACGGATCCTCCGCCTTGATCAGGTCTTTCAGTTCGATCCATGTAATTTCTTTTTCAGGGAATGTGAGCACATGTCCCCTTTCGGACTTTTCTAACGGAAAGTCCAGGCTGGTACCGTCCGAAAAGCTTAGCGTCACTTTCACCCACCAGTTATCGTGGGGAAAATCTGAGCGGGTATAGAGGACTACCTTATCCGTTTTTATCTTTCGCCCGAAATCCACCCGCATGGCGGCATCCTCCCGGCGGTTGATGCCCCAGGATTCATAAGGCCACTGCCCATGGGAAAGATTTGCCCTTACGCCGTCGATGGCGTTCTTTGCCGCAAACACGGATTCGCCTCTCGTTTCCACATTTGCCGAAGCATGAGGGAAACACGGCACATCGCAGTGCTGATCCGCAGGATTTAAAGCAAGGTTCCGATACGCCTCCACCTCATCCCGGCGGGCAATCTCCGCGTAAAGATAATGCCGTTCTCCGGAAAATACTTTTGGAGAATAGCTGATCCGCTTCTCGCCAAAGGGAATCGTGTAAGACACATTGTCGGTCACATAGACGAACGCCGGCCCCAGCGCATCATCCACCTGCCAGTTCAGGTAGACATTCTTTTCCGAGGTCTCCAGCGAAATCCTGTCTCCCTCCTGATAGGTATGCATGCACACCAGATCCACAAAATCTTCCCCGCTTCTGACGCAGATCGTATTGTCATTTTTATCTATTACTTTCAGAGACAGCACAGCCATACAGCCTCCCTCTTCCGGATTCTACCGGAATCATTCCGGATCAGACGCGGTCTCTCTTTGCCTGCCCGCGGAACTGAATGATAGTTACAAGGAGCACCAGCACGAACAGCACCATGGCCACTGCGCTGGAATATCCAAGGTTCCAGTCTATGAACGCTTTCTGATATATGTAGTATACCAGCACCGTGGAAGATTCCGTCAGCGTACCGTTTCCTCCCGCCGCCAGCATGATGGCCACGTCATACACCTTAAAGCAGTTGATGGTCAGCATTACCACTACAAAGAAAGTAGTGGAGCTCAGCTGCGGCCAGGTCACATAGCGGAACTTCTGCCAGGTAGTGGCGCCGTCAAGGCTTGCCGCCTCATACAGCTCTCCGGATATGCCCTGAAGTCCTGCCAGATAGATCACCATGTAATAGCCCATATATTTCCACATACTGAACAGGATCATGGAAAACAGCACCAGTCCGCCTGTAAACCATTGAGGCAGCTTATCCTGAGACACGTGGAAAACCGTGTACAAAATATTGTTGATAGGTCCCTTAGAGGGGTGGAACAGCATCTTCCAGACGGAAGTAATGGCCACCAGGGACGCCACATAAGGGAAAAAGGAAAGAGTCCTGAAAATGCCTCTCCCTTTCACTTTCTGATTTAACACAATGGCCAGCGCAAGGGAAGCCACCATCGTAAGCGGCACAGTGCCCACACAGTATATGATCGTATTTTTCAGCGCCGCAACAAAGAACACATCGTCTTTCAGTTTGATAAAATTGCTGAGCCCCGCCCATTGTATGGGGTTGCTTCCATCCCAGTTCATAAACGCAAGGGCAAAGGCAAACACGATCGGGATCAGTGTAAATACGCAGAATCCGATAAAATTGGGAGCGATAAAAGAATATGCGATCAGATCCCTCTTCGTTTCACGACTCAGCAATTTCCCGGATTTCAGGGTATCGATCTTTCTGTTGTAAACCCCGATCTGTGCGATCATTTTGCGCTTTTTTTTGCTGTCCGTCTCTGTCCGGACCGCCGTGATCAGCTTGGTCAATTCTTCCTGCAGAGAATCGATCCTTGCTGTTTTCTGAGCTTCATCCAATTTTGGCATGAAGACACTCCTTTCTCAGGCAGAACCTTTCGCCGGTCTATTGCAGCGTCAGTTCTTTTTATTCCTGCAAGGTAATTGATTTTCAGAAAACAAGAGGAGCCGTATGATACGGCTCCTCATGAAGTTTCATTTATTACTGGCCCAGAACCTTTGACACTTCCTCATTCATCTTTGCAATGCCTTCGTCAACGCTCATCTCGCCGGACATGATGGAACCGTGATAGGTATCCAGAATGGAGTTGATCTCGGATACGTTCTCTGCATAGGGAACCTCAAGGTACAGGTTAGCCACATTCAGAGCTTCCTTACTTGCTTCGTCGGTAGGGAAACCATCCAGGTTTACGATCAGATCCATAGCCTCATCGGTCATGATAGCAGGGAAGTTACCGCTGGAAGCCATAACTGCAGCACCCTCCTCGCCGCTTACGAACTTCACGAAATCCCAGGCTTCATCAGGAGTGTCGGTAGCTGTAGTAACAGCAATACCGGTAATGGTGCCCAGAGTGGAACCGGGCTCAACACCCTCAGCATGAGGATACTTTACAATGCCCCAGTTGCCGCACAGGCTGGAATCATACTCGCCGGACTGCAGATTGGCAATCATGGTAGCAATGAACCAGGAACCCATGTTCATCATAGCAACATCGCCGCCGGAGAATGCTGCGGAATAATGCAGACCCTCTGTGGTCAGATCCGTGTACTTTCTGCAGACACCGTCAGCCTCCTGATTCAGTACCATCTCATAGTAAGGCTTCATGTAGTCATAGTTGCCGTCCAGGATCGTATGCTTGCCATCCAGCACTGCAAACAGCTGAACGTCACTTCTCCAGGTGTGGTAATGTGCGCCGTAGACCTGAGAGCCAAAGGTGGTATCGGTCATCTTTCTTGCCAGCTCGTCATACTGCTCAAAGGTCATGTCGTTGGTAGGATACTCAACGTTCTTTGCATCGAACAAATCCTTGTTGTAGAACACTACCCAGAAATCGTTTCTGAAAGGCAGCTCATAAAGTTTGCCGTCTACAGTTACCTGATCGGTAGCTCCCGCATACTTGCTCAGGTCAACGCCGTCTTTCGCAATGTAGTCGTCCAGAGCCATAATGGAATTTTTCTGAACCAAAGTTGCGTAACCGGGCACATCCTTGACACTTACTACGTCAAAATCTGTTCCGTCGCCGGACAGCTCCGTTGCAAGAACGGTCATGTAATCAGTGGAACCCAGATCCACCATCTCAATGGTGACATTGTCGTGAGCCGCTTCATAAGCTTCTTTCAGGTCTGCCCAGTAGGGGGTGGTGGATTCATCCCAGATCGCCCACTTTAAGGTAACGGGCTCTGCGCTTTCGGAACCGCCCTCCGCACTGCTTTCGGTGTTCGCAGCGCTGCTGCTCTCTGTGCTTGCTGCTCCCTGCTCGGATGAGGAACCTGAGTTACCTGCATCGCTGCCGCATCCCGCCAGCAGAGTGCTCATCATGGCCGCTGCGAGCAGGACACTTAAAACTTTCTTTTTCATGTTTCATCCTCCTTTTTCTAAAGGTCTGTTCTTATCCCCAGAGGCAGATACGCCTCCGGGTAAGTACAGCTTCAGTATATATTTTTCTTCCGTTCTGTTACATGGAATATATTTATATTTGATTTACAATTTATTCACATTTTTGCCGCCTCCAAAACGGCGGTCTTGTCCGGTCCATGTAATTTTTTTCGTTTCCATGCAATATTTTTAGTTCCGAATGAAAATGATCTCCCCAAAAAGGGAAATATGGTATAATGACCTTATTCGAGGCAGGAAGCGGCCGAATGGCCATCCATACCGTGAATGCGGGGCATTCATGGTATAATGAAATAATAATATTGCGGCTGCGGCAGATCAGGGGAAGAAAGGCAGAAACGATTTCATGAAAGCCACGCGCCATTCCAATAAAATACAGAAAAGAATATTGTGTGTGACATTGTCCGGCATTATGGCGATGTGCCTGCTGATCAGCCTTGTCAGCTATTACCTGTTCCATAAGTATCTGCAGTTAAGCCTGATCCGTTCTGCAGAAACCAACCTGCGGCTGCTCTCAGATACCATCGACAACAGCTTGAACGATGTATATCGCATGGCGCGCTTCTGCCAGGTCAGCCCAGATGTTGTCTCTTATATAGAAAAGAGCGGATCGTCCGACTCCTCATTATCTATTTCCACTCATGAGAGAATCACGGAAGAATACAATAACAATCCCTCCAGCAGCTACATACTGCGTGTAGCGGTCATCTCCCAGGACCGCTTTCTTCAGGCGTGTAATCCCACATACTCCACAAACGCTGACCTGGCGGCAGTTATCCCAACGCTGCCTTACTATGACGCGCTTTTAAATGCAAAAGGATACGATTTTTCCATGGGCTTTACAAAGGCGCCTTTCAGCCGCAAGGATCGTAAGATCCTTACGATTATCCGCCCCATTACCTACCAGTACAGTTCCGTGCAGGGCGGCTTTCTCTATCTTGAAATATCGGAAGAGCTCTTTGCGGCGCCGCTGAAGCGCTATGCCACGGCGGAAGACAGCAATATTTACCTGAAGCTGGGAAATCATACCTATCTGCTGACGGAAAAAGGCTTTGAGGAGATAGATTCCTCCTTTAAAACTCTCAGGGATATGACGTCCTCCGCCCTGACCGGCAATACGTCCATTACCCAGGTACTTACCGGGGACGGAAGCCGTAAGACCTTGGTGTCCACTCCTCTCAATCTCCCGGACTGCTGGCTGTGCCAGAGCATTTCACAGCAGGAGCTTCACAGCCAGCAGCTGCTCTTCTGGATCATCCTGGGCGGCATTTTAGTGGGCATCATTGCTGTCGGCATTCTGCTGGTGGTCATGATGAACCGTATGATACATCTTCCGGTAGCGCAGATCCGGGCAAAGATCGACAGGATATCCGGCGGCGATTTCAGCCGTGAGCCGGCGATCGAGTGGGATCATGAGCTGGGCGATATCGGAAAGGGAATCAACGATCTGTCCGAAAGTGTCTATACATTGATGAATAAACGGCTGGAAGATGAAAAGCAGAAAAAGGATCTGGAATATCAAATGCTTCAGAGCCAGATCAACCCGCACTTTCTTTACAACACATTAAACTCCATAAAATGGATGGCCTCTATCCAGGGGGCAGACGGCATATCGGAGATGACCACGGCCCTCTCCAGACTGCTCAGGAGTATTTCCAAGGGAACGAGCCTGTCAGTGCCGATCCGCGAGGAATTATCCCTGTTATCAGACTACTTTACCATACAGAATTATCGGTACGGCGGCACGAT
>CANRMK010000078.1 GCA_947631715.1 uncultured Acetatifactor sp. | reverse complement strand
GTGCAGAGGAATGTATTTCTGCTGTGAGCGCCTGGGACTGATCTGGGGCTGGATCGTGTAGGGGGGATTTTTGGCTGAACTGTCACCTTGGCAGATTTTTCCGGAAAAATCACTTGCAATTTTTAAAAATGTGTGGTAGGATTACTCACAAATTGAGAAATGCGATGAAGGAGACTCTTGCCGGGGAAAACGACAGGAAGACGGCGTCACCGACTGAAAGCGCTGTCAGCGGGAACCGGCAAAGGGAACGCTCTGGAGCAGGCTGCCTGAACACCGCATGTCCAAAACTCTGAAAACTCAAGGAACAAAGCATAAGAAACAAAAAGCAAGAAGCAAAAAATAAGAATCAGAGGATAGGATCATGATGCTAGGACAGCACGCAGCGCCCGTTAAGCGCAAGAGGGGAAAGACCGGAGATGTCTTTGGGAGATCTGCCAGAGGGAACGGCCTTTCAATGCGGGTGGTACCGCGGATAATCTTGATTATTCGTCCCGGAATGCAGGAAACTGTGTTCCGGGATTTTTCTGTGTGCGGATCCTTACATGGAAATGCGGGGGAGATTTCGGAACACGCAAAAAGAAAGGCGTAAACGCAAAGCGAACAGGCAGTCCGCTTGGAATGGAGATGAAAATGAGCATCAGGAACTGTTACAGAGATCTGACCATCGGTGAAATAGGGGAACAGCACATCGGAGAAAACCTGCGTGTGGCGGGATGGGTAGAAAATATCCGGGATCACGGAGGCGTATCGTTCATTGATCTGCGGGATATGTACGGTGTGCTGCAGGTAGTCCTGCGCAATACAGCGCTTTTGAAAGGGCTGAGCAAGGAAACCTGCGTCAGCATAGCCGGCCCTGTGGAAAAGCGGGACGAGGAGACTTATAACCCCAAGCTTCCCACCGGTACCATCGAGCTGGAGGCTAAGGAGATCACAGTGTTAGGCAAGGTATACCAGCAGCTGCCCTTTGAGGTGATGACCTCCCGTGAGACCAGAGAGGAGATCCGGTTAAAATACCGCTATCTGGATCTGAGGAACGCCAAGGTGCGGGACAACATTCTCTTCCGTTCCCAGGTCATTGCATTCTTAAGGCAGAAGATGACGGAGATGGGATTTGTGGAGATACAGACCCCCATTCTCTGTGCCTCCTCGCCCGAGGGAGCCAGAGATTATATAGTGCCCTCCAGGCGGTTCAAGGGAAAATTCTATGCGCTGCCCCAGGCGCCTCAGCAGTATAAGCAGCTTTTGATGGCTTCCGGCATAGACAAATATTTTCAGATCGCCCCCTGCTTTCGGGACGAGGACGCCCGGGCGGACCGTTCCCCCGGAGAATTCTATCAGCTGGACTTTGAGATGAGCTTTGCCACTCAGGAGGACGTGTTCAGGGTGGGCGAGGAAGTGCTCTCCGCTGCATTTGAAAAGTTTGCGCCGGAGGGGTGGACCGTGACAAAGGCGCCTTATCCGGTCATCAGCTACGCACAGGCCATGCTGGAGTTCGGAACCGACAAGCCGGATCTGCGCAATCCCCTGCGGATCATGGATCTGACGGACTTTTTCCAGAAATGCACCTTTAAGCCGTTCCTGGGCCGTACTGTCCGCGCCATAAAGGTCCACGCACAGATGAGCAAGGGCTTTCATGAAAAGCTTCTGCAGTTCGCCACTTCCCTGGGCATGGGAGGCCTGGGCTATCTGGAGGTGGCGGAGGATCTGTCCTACAAGGGCCCTATCGATAAATTTATTCCCGATGAGCTGAAAGACAGCATGAGGGAGCTGGCGGGGCTGGAGCCGGGGGACACCATCTTCTTTATAGCCGACAAGGAGGAGCGGGCAAACTTTTATGCGGGGAAGATCCGCACGGAGCTGGGCGAAAAGCTGGATCTGATCGAGAAGTGCGCATTCCGGTTCTGCTATGTGAATGATTTTCCCATGTATGAGCTGGATCCGGAGACAAAGAAGCCTGCGTTCACCCATAATCCTTTCTCCATGCCTCAAGGGGGGCTGGAAGCGCTTGAGACAAAGGATCCTCTGGAAGTGCTGGCCTATCAGTACGACATTGTGTGCAACGGTGTGGAGCTTTCCTCCGGCGCTGTGCGCAACCACGACATGAATATTATGGTAAAGGCTTTTGAGATCGCGGGCTATGACGAGGAGACGCTGAAAACCAAGTTCGGAGCGCTGTATCAGGCCTTTCAGTTCGGTGCGCCCCCTCACGCGGGAATGGCGCCCGGGGTGGACAGGATGCTGATGCTTCTTCGGGGGGAGGAAAATATCCGCGAGGTGATCGCTTTCCCCATGAGCGGCTCCGGCCAGGATCTTATGTGCGGCGCTCCCGGCGAGGTCACCGAGCAGCAGCTCCGGGAAGTGCATATCAAGGTGCGGGACTAGACCGCAAAATGACAGATCGCGTAAAACGCTCTGGAATGGGAATTCGCGAGAGGAAAGGAGATTGGAGGAATGGCCAATATCATTACCGATGAAACCATAGAATATGTAGGCATTCTTGCAAAGCTGGAGCTCTCCGATCAGGAGAAAGAGCAGGCTAAGATAGATATGGGCAGAATGCTGGACTATATTGACAAGCTGAATGAGCTGGACACTTCGGGGGTGGAGCCCATGTCCCATGTATTTCCGGTGCAGAATGTGTTCCGCGAGGACGTGGTGACGAACGGGGACGGAAGCGCCGATACGCTTAAGAATGCGCCGGAGGAAAAGGACCGCATGTTCGTGGTGCCAAAGACATTTGAATGACAGGCAGGCGCGGCGCCTGACGGAGTGAGAGGAAAAGCCGCCCGGAAAAGAGGCAATTATGGAACTGTTATCCCTTTCGGCTGTGGAGCTTTCAGCAGCCATCAGAGAAAAAAAGATCACGGCTGTGGAGGCCATGGAGGCCGTGCTTGACAGAATAGAGGAATGTGAGCCCCAGTATCACTGCTATGTGACGGTGGACCGGGAAGGCGCTCTGGAGAGGGCCGGTCAGGTGCAGAAGCGGATAGAGGCGGGTGAACTGACGGGGCCTTTGGCGGGAGTCCCTGTGGCCGTGAAGGACAATATGTGCACAGAGGGCATGCTGACCACCTGCGCTTCAAGGATACTGGAAAATTTTATTCCTTTTTATACGGCGGAGGCGGTGCTGAATCTGGAGAAAGCAGGGGCAGTGCTGATCGGAAAGACCAACATGGATGAGTTTGCCATGGGCTCCACTACGGAGACTTCCGCTTACGGTGTCACCAAGAATCCCAGGAACCCGGAGTATGTGCCGGGAGGCTCCTCAGGGGGTTCCGCTGCCGCGGTGGCGGCGGAGGAATGCTTCTTTGCACTGGGCAGCGATACCGGCGGCTCGATCCGCCAGCCCGCTTCTTTCTGCGGTGTAGTGGGAATGAAGCCCACCTACGGAACGGTGTCCCGGTATGGGCTTGTGGCCTATGGCTCCTCTCTGGATCAGATCGGGCCCCTGAGCAAGACCGTGGAGGACTGCGCGGCGGTCCTTGAGGCCATCGCCTCCCACGACTCCAAGGATTCCACCTCTGTGGAGCGCTCGGATACGAATTTTACGGAGGCGCTGGTGAGAGATGTCAGGGGACTGCGGATCGGTATTCCCAGAGATTATTTCGGGGAGGGACTGGATCCGGAGGTGAGGAGCGCCGTTCTGGAAGCGGCAAAGGTCCTTGAGGCTCAGGGCGCGGTCCTGGAGGAGTTCGACCTAAGCCTTGTGGACTATGCGATCCCTGCCTATTACACCATCGCGGCGGCGGAGGCCAGCTCCAACCTGGAACGGTTTGACGGGATCAAGTACGGTTACCGGGCCGATGCCCAGGGACTGCATCAGATGTACAAAAAGACCCGCTCCCAGGGCTTTGGGCCAGAGGTAAAGCGCCGGATCATGCTGGGCAGCTTTGTGCTGAGCTCAGGCTATTATGACGCTTACTATCTGAAAGCCCTGCGGGTGAAAGGGATGATCAAGAAAGCGTTCGACGATGCCTTTTCCAAATACGACTGTATCCTGGGCCCTGCGGCGCCCTCCACTGCGCCGAAGCTGGGGGAGAGCCTCTCGGATCCCATCAAGATGTATCTGGGAGACATTTATACCATATCTGTGAACCTGGCGGGCCTGCCGGGCCTCTGTGTGCCCTGCGGCACGGATCACAAGGGCCTGCCCATAGGGCTGCAGCTGATCGGCGACTGCTTCCAGGAGAAGAAGCTGATCCGCATCGGCTATACCTACGAGCAGTGCCGAAAGGATCTTCAGGGTGCGTAAGCCGCCGGAAATCCCGGCGCTGTGCCGAATCGTATGTGCCGCTTGGACGGCAGAATGTGAGGAAAGCATATGTCTAAAGAATATGAGACTGTCATAGGGCTGGAGGTGCATGTGGAGCTTGCCGCCAAGACCAAGATATTCTGCGGGTGCTCCACCGCTTTCGGGGGAAGCCCCAACGCCCACACATGCCCGGTCTGCACCGGTATGCCGGGCTCGCTCCCTGTGCTGAACAAAAAGGTGCTGGAGTACGCAGTGGCTGTGGGACTGGCGGCCAATTGCGAGATCACGCGCTACTGTAAATTTGACAGAAAAAATTATTTTTATCCCGACAATCCTCAGAATTATCAGATCTCTCAGCTGTATCTGCCCATCTGCAGGAACGGCTGGGTGGAGATCGATACCCCGGACGGGCCGAAGAAAGTAGGAATCCATGAAATCCATATGGAGGAGGACGCGGGGAAGCTGATCCATGACGAATGGGAGGACTGTACGCTGGTGGATTACAACCGCTCCGGTGTGCCGCTCATTGAGATCGTCTCCGAACCGGATATGCGCAGCGCCGACGAGGTCATTGCTTATCTGGAAAAGCTGCGGCTGATCATACAGTATCTGGGGGCCAGCGACTGTAAGCTCCAGGAGGGCTCCATGCGGGCGGACGTGAACCTGTCTGTCCGGGAGAAAGGCTCAGAGCAGCTGGGCACCCGCACCGAGATGAAGAACCTGAATTCTTTCCGGGCCATCGCCCGGGCCATCGAGGGGGAGAAGAACCGCCAGATCGACCTGCTGGAGGCGGGGGAGAGCGTTGTCCAGGAGACCCGCCGCTGGGACGATGGGAAAGAGACCTCCTATGCCATGCGGTCAAAGGAGGACGCCCAGGATTACCGCTATTTCCCGGACCCTGATCTGCCCCCTGTAAGCATCAGTGAGGAATTCCTGGAGGAGATCCGGGCAAGGCAGCCGGAGTTTCGGACGGAGAAGAGGAAGCGGTATAAGGAAGAGTTCGACATTCCGGACTATGATATCGAGATCATTACCGGCTCCAAGCATATGGCCGATCTCTTTGAGGCCACCGTGGCCCTTGGGGCACAGCCCAAAAAGGTTTCCAACTGGCTCATGGTAGAGACCCTGCGGATCTTAAAGGAGCAGGAGCTGGACCCGGAGGATATCCGGTTCTCCCCGGAGAATCTGGCGAAGCTTATCGCCCTGACGGAAAGCCGGGCCATCAACTCCACAGTGGCAAAGGAAGTGTTCGAGGTCATGTTCCGGGAGAATGTGGATCCCGAGAGGTATGTGGAGGAAAAGGGCCTTAAGATGGTCAGCGACGAGGGGGCCCTGCGAAAGACTGTGGAGGAGGTCATCGCCGCGAATCCCCAGTCCGTCCAGGATTACCGAAACGGTAAGGAAAAGGCCATCGGATTCCTGGTGGGCCAGACTATGAAAGCCATGAAAGGGAAAGCGGACCCCGGCAGCGTGAATAAGCTGTTAAAGGAGCTTTTGTAACAGAGAATGGTTTTCGGCTTTCTAAAGCGTCACGATCTGAACGGTATGTGCCTAAAAAATGTGCCTGACAAATGGGCTTAAAACAGGAGACGAAGCAGTGATTTTTTTTGAGGAGAAAGAGGGCAGCTTGATTTTCCGGGAAAACGGGGAGACTGTGATGGTCACCCCCTGGGGCAGGGACAGCCTGCGGGTGAGGGCGAGATTTATGGGCGATATCGGCCCGGAGAATCCGGCGTTACTGGAGCCCTCTCCCACGGAATGCATTATCCAGACAGGGGATTGGGAGGCTTCTATTACAAACGGCAATATCAAAGCAGTGCTGAGGGTGCAGCCCTGGGGCCATGCCTTACAGATCACCCTGTACAACGGAAGCGGTAAGGTCCTGCTGAGGGAAATCCCCAACGGCGGCGCGCTGCAGAAGAAAGCGAGGCAGTTCAAACCCCTGCCCGGCGGCTCTTTCTTCCTGAAAGCCAGTTTTGTCCCGGAGCCGGGGGAGAAGATTTACGGCATGGGACAGTACCAGCAGGAGATCATGGATCTGAAAGGGTGCAACCTGGAGCTGGCCCACCGCAATTCCCAGGTCAGCATTCCCTTTTACGTTTCCAGCATCGGTTACGGTTTCTTCTGGAATAACCCGGCTGTGGGAGAAGTGCATTTCGGCCTCAACACTACTGAATGGACGGCGGTTTCCACCCATCAACTGGATTACTGGGTCACGGCAGCGGACACGCCGGCCCAGATCCAGGAAAATTTTGGGGCAGCTGTCGGCAAGCCGCCTATGATGCCGGAATACGGAATGGGATTTTGGCAGTGCAAGCTGCGCTACTATTGCCAGGATCAGGTGCTTTCTGTGGCCAGGGAGTACAAAAGGAGGAAGATTCCCCTGGACGTACTGGTAATCGATTACTATCACTGGCCCCGCTGCGGCGATTGGAGATTTCATAAGGAATTTTTCCCGGATCCTAAGGCTATGGTGAAAGAGCTGCATGATATGGGCATTGAGACCATGGTGTCCATCTGGCCCCAGGTGGACTGGCGCAGCGAGAATTATGAGGAGATGAAGCAGCAGGGGCTTTTGGTGAAGAGCAACGCGGGCATCGACGTACAGATGAACTATCTGGGAAACAATGTGTTTATGGATGCCACAAATCCCCGCACCAGGCAGTACGTGTGGGAAAAGTGCAGAAAAAACTATGCGGAGCTTGGAATTCGGACTTTCTGGCTGGACGAGGCGGAGCCGGAGTTCACCACCTATGATTATGAGCATTACAGCTATCATGCAGGCCCTGTGGCGGAGGTTGGCAATCTATATCCAAGGGAATACGCCAGGCTTTTCTATGAGGGACAGCGCGCCGGGGGACAGGAGGATATCGTGAACCTGATCCGCTGCGCCTGGGCAGGCAGCCAGCGCTATGGCGCTCTTGTGTGGTCGGGGGATATCCATTCTACCTATGAGGACTTCCGGAAACAGATCTGTGCAGGAATCCATATGGGGATCTGCGGGATTCCCTGGTGGACTACCGATATCGGGGGCTTCCACGGCGGAGTCACGGCAGATGAGGATTTCAGGGAGCTTTTGGTGCGGTGGTTCCAGTTCGGGACTTTCTGCCCCGTCATGCGCATTCACGGACACCGCCAGCCCTCGGAGGCCATTGTGGACAGTACGGGCGAGACAAGGGAGTGCACCGGAGCGGACAATGAGGTGTGGAGCTTTGGGCCGGAGGCATATGAGATCCTGACAAAATTTATCCGGATCCGGGAGAGGATGAGAGATTATATCAGAGGACTGATGCGGAAAGCCCATGAGAGCGGCATGCCGGTCATGCGCGCCCTGTTCTATGAGTTCCCCGGGGATCCGCGCTGCTGGGATATCAAAGACGCTTACATGTTCGGCCCCAGTCTTCTGGTGGCCCCGGTATGCCATGAAAAAGCCCGCAGCCGCAGTGTGTACCTGCCCGCGGGAGCCCGGTGGACCCATGCGGGCACCGGGGAGATTTTCCAGGGCGGGGAGGAGATCACTGTGGAGGCAGGGCTGGATACGCTGCCTGTCTTTCTCAGGGACGGACAGGAAGAGTATCTGCTGGGGCAGATATAGATATATAGATATAAATATAAAAGATATAAATAGAAATAATATAGAGAAATAATATAAAAAATAATATAGAAAAATAATATAGAAAAATAATATAGAAAAAGGACGAGTCTCACTGCATCAGATAATCGATAAATGCGGAGGTGGTCTCGGGGTGAGGGGCGTTGCCGAAAACGCTGATCACCACGTCGTCACCCTGAAAATAGTATTTGTCCCTCAGAGCGTCCGTATTCTGCAGGTAAATGCCCACCGGGACAGGCCGCTCCATTTCCTCGGGGCGTTTCGGATCCGGGAACGTAAGCTGGGGCAGATCGGCGCTGACGTTCTGCTTGGCCTCCAGCCACTGCTCTACCACTGCCAGATCCACATAGTAGAAGCTGGATTCATAGCGCTTTATCTGCTCGGGAGAGAGGAACTCCCTCAGATCGTAAAAATAGTCATCGTTGGCGTAAGTCTCGAATGACTCGCTGTCAGTGACCATTACGTCCAGCTCGGCGCCCGCCATATACACCATCAGCTTCTGGGTGGAGACGGCGGTGTCCTGGTCCAGGCTTCCGTAATCGATCTGAATGCTGGTATCCAGAATGACAGTTTCCTTATCTTCATTGATCCCGGCGTACTCGGCAAAGCCATGGACGTATTCCGATGTGTCGTTGATATCTACCGCATTCAGCAGGCAGGCATAGAGCGCTGTGTCTTTTCTGGTCACAGTCTCCACTATGAAAGAGACGATGAAAAAAAGCACTGCGGCGATCACCACCACATGCCACTTATAATAATAGAAAAAATAGGAGATCTTCTGTTTCCAGGTCCCGTGCTTTAACGCTTCCCGCTCTTCCTTGAATTCGTCCATCACCGGCATGATGCAGATACCGCCTTTCTGTTTTGTCTTTTATCATCATAAGTGTTTGCCGCGCCCTTGTCAATGATACGGCGCTTTATAGAATCTAAAAAAAAATAAAAACGCTGCGGCCCCGGAAGCCGGTAGTAACAGTTCAGCCTTTCTCTTGCAAGTCACGCCCGGTAATGTCGGTGTTCTCCCGGCAGACGCGCTTCCGCTCGGCTCCGCACGTAACGGTACTAGGCTCGAAAGTACCTCGCCAAGTGCCGACGTGCTCCAACGGTCTGCCGGGAGAACATCGACATTACCGGGCTGAATATGACGGAATGGCTGAACTGTTACAACCGGTACAAAGAATTCGCTAAGCTGGCTTGCAACTTGAAACGAGTTGTTATATCATAGAGATAACCTGTTTCGGTGG
>CANRMK010000077.1 GCA_947631715.1 uncultured Acetatifactor sp. | reverse complement strand
GCAGAAAGCGGTATCCGGAACGGTTCTTCCCACCCCGTCTGCGCTGCCTGCCGCCACCCCGGATTTCCCCCTTTCCACTCCGTCCCCCACCCCTGAGCCCACGGAACCTCCCTTTCAGGAATATGACATCACTCTGATGGCGGTGGGAGACAATCTGATGCACATGGGCATCGTGTATACGGGCAGACAGGACGATGGCAGCTATGACTTTTCCTTTCTGTTCCGGGATATAAAAGAATTTCTGGACGCTGCCGATATCAGCATGATCAACCAGGAGACCATCCTGGGAGGAAATGAGCTGGGTTTTTCCGGTTTCCCATATTTTAATTCTCCCACGGAGGTGGGCGATGCCATTGCCGAAGCCGGATTCCGTGTAGTGCTCCAGGCCAGCAACCACTCTGCCGATCAGGGGATCGCAGGGTTAAAGAACTGCGCCGCTTTCTGGCAGCAGCATCCGGAAGTTCTGATGGTGGGGATCACCGGAGATGATCCACCGGAAAACAGCGTTTCAGGGGACACCGTCAGCGACAACAGCAGCCTGGACGATGAGGGAAACGAGATTCCTCTCCTCACAGTTGACGGTGTTACCTTTGCCGTTCTCAATTACACCTACGGTCCTAACATGGAAGTGCTGGACAAGCCGCTGATGGGGCATCTGAATATGCTCTGCAGCTATGACCCGCAGTCTGGCAGGATCGATTTTACCTCCTTGAATCCCCAGGTGATCAATGATATCACGCTGGCAAAGGAAAAGGCAGACATTGTCATTGTCTGCCCCCACTGGGGAACGGAATACGCCTCCGAGCCCTCGTATTATCAGAAAAAATTTGCACAGGAGATGGCATCTGCAGGCGCAGATCTCATTATCGGTACCCACCCCCATGTGGCACAGTCGGTGGAATGGATCCCTTCCGAAGACGGCCGCAGGACCCTCTGTTATTATTCTCTCGGGAACTATGTCTCTACCCAAAAGGAGCCCCTCTGTATGTTGGAGGAAATGGCCTGGGTCACCTTTCATGTCACAAAAGACCGGGTATCCATACAGGACGAGCGCACCGGCGTGCTGCCTTTCGTCTGCCACTATAGGAGCGGCCCCGTGCGGCTTGAGGGCGTATATCCTCTGGAGGATTACACCGAAGAGCTGGCCCTGAGCCACGGTATCTGGAAATACGGCGGCGTACCTCTCCACCTGGCAGACCTCCAGGAGAGCAGCCGTGAGATCTTTGGCGGCATGATGCTTTCCAAATCGGATATCCTGTCTGAGCCCGGTCCAGATGGGGGTCCGGATCCTGCCTCCCCATAGGAGCGCTGCGGCACAGGCCGGACCGCAGTTCTTAGTCGATCACATTGCGCACCCCCAGGATCGTATCGTAGTCCGCCTGGCCGATGATCACGCCTTTCCGTGAGTTGGCCGAATGAATGATCTGCCCGTCTCCGATGTAGAGCGCTACATGCGTACACTTCCCTCTGGACCCGTAACAGATAATGTCTCCCGGCTGCGCTTCGCTGTAATCCACTGCCCGTCCCGCACCGGAAAGCTGTCCGCCGGGCGTCCTGCTGATGGAATATCCAAAGTCCGCATAGATCAGGCTGGTAAAACCGGAGCAGTCTGTTCCGCCCGACAGCGTCTGGCCGCCATGAATATAGCGGTTGCCAAGATACTGCATCGCATCGTCCACGATCTGGCGGCGCAGGTCTGAATCTGTGGAAATATCAGCATTTACAGGCTGCTGTGCTGCTTCTGTATTTTCCGCCGCCTGCGCCTCAGTCTGATCCTGCCGGGCTTTCAGGGCTTTCTTTTCCTCCAGCTCTCTCGCTTCCTCTTCCAGTGTTTTGGCGTAAGTAAATTCTTCCGATACAGTCACATACTCTGCAGCCACATAGCCCTGGTGATCCTGCGTATACTGCACTTTCAGCCAGTCTCCCTGATCTTCCACGATCTTCACCCGTTCACCGCTGTCAATATATCCGATCCTGGAGGACTCTATGTCCGGCTCCCGCCGCACGTTCAGACGGTCTACAGCCACCGTTGCATAACGGGTCACATAATCCTCTATCACTGCCGCAGCCGCATCTCCGTACAGGAAGAACTCCGACTTAATATATCCCTCCACATTTCCGGAAACTACCTGGAACCACTCGCCGTCCTCACCGGCCACAACAGACAGGATCTGCGCCACGGCCCCGTCATAGATTTTCCCTACAATATCCCCTGATGTATCAGGCTCCGTGCGGACGTTCACATAATTCGTCACATCTGCGATGGCAAGATCGGCGTATTCGCTTTCCTCTTCCCGTTCGGGGCTTTCCGCTTCCGCAGGCAGCTCATTGCCGCTCACATCTGCCGCCTCAGAAATCCCCCATGTCTCCACACTGCTCCTGCCGCACAAAAACAGCTGCACGCCGGCGCCTGCAAACCAGTCGCTCTCCCCATCGCTTTGCATTGTTTCCTCAGCCGGGCCCGGCTCGCTTTGCTCGCTTTCCTTCACTGTAATCTCTTCTACGGCCTTTTCGTCCGCCGTCTTTGCCTGGATAGCCGCTGCCGCCCAGACCAGACCGCCTGCCAGCGCCAGCACGCACCAGCCGATTGTCATTTTGTATTTCATAGTTTATTTATCCTCTTAGCTTCAAAACCCTTTCAAAAAACAACAAAAAACCGTCTTCCACAGCTCCCTGTTCCACTTTATCTTCCGGCAGATCATAAAAATACTGATGAGTCTTTCTGTCCAGAGACATACTGTCCAACGGAAATCCTTTCTTTCTGACTGTACTGTGAGGAAGATCCGTTAAAATAAATCTCTCACTCTCCATAGACGGTTCCATGGCCTCATAGATATGCTCTTCATCCATTACATAGCAGATCGCATTTTTATAGTGCGCTGTAAGCTTGCCATACCGTCTCACCAATCCCGCATAATACTCTATCATCTCTTCATCCGATAGGCATTTCCCATTTATATTGCGGACGTGGACTCCCGGCTGGACCTCCTCCGGGACATTGATTTTCTAACGGCGTATGTCCGTCCTCAGGTACTTTGGGGATAGAAATGCCTTCCGCTTTTAGATTGTTCAGCCCGATCAGCTCTATGCCCAGTTTTTTCAATCTGTTCTTCATCACATCCAGCTTTGCCGGATTCCCTGTGCCATACAGTAATTTCATTTTATCTCTCATTTCAAGCGAATTCATTCGCTTTGTGAATTCATTCACGTCTGCCACCTAAATATCATTACAGTAAATTCTATCATAAGAACTTTCGTTTCCACAATAGCAGACTTCTTTTGTGAAAGTCTTTTAGCAACTTAGCAACCGTTCAGCCTTTCTCTTGCAAGTCACGCCCGGTCCTGCCGATCCCCGCCATTCGTATGTAATAGCCGGACAGAAGCACCGCGTCTGCACCCGCCCACGCAAGCACCTCCGCCCAGAAGAGTCCCTCCTCACCAATCAGTCCCGGAAGAAAAAGGATCGTCAGAATCCGCATCACAAGTTCCGCACCGCCCGACACCATCGGCAGGACCGTATCGCCCAGGCCCTGCAGGGAGGAACGGTAAATATGCAGAAGATACAGGATTGGCAGGAACGCCGCCATAATGCACAGATAATGATAAGCGATCCCAACCGTTGCCGCAGCGTCTTTCGGATCCCCGGCAATAAAAGCCCCCACGATCTGTCTTCCAAAAAGAAACATCGCTGCGCTGATAAAGGCCGCTGTCACAATCCCCATCAAAACTCCGGTATGAACGCCTTTGTGAATGCGCCTGATCTGAGCCGCGCCGTAATTCTGCCCCACATAAGTGGTAAGTGCATACCCATAAGAGATCGCCGCAATCTCAAGGATCCCGTACAACTTATTGGTGGCCGTAAAGCCCGCTATATACAAGACCCCATAGCCGTTGATGACAAACTGGACCACCAGTCCGCCCACGGAAATGATCAGATTCTGGAACGCAAACGGCATGGCCAGTTTCAGAAGTTCTGCAGCGATCGTTCTTTCAAAATGGCGTTCTGATTTCTGAGTCCGTATCACTTCGATCTTCCCAAGGGACAGACCGCAGATGGCCGCCGATATCCCCTGGCCGATCAGCGTAGCGGCGGCAGCGCCCGCAACGCCCCAGTGAAATACGGCCACAAACAAAAGATCTAGGGCTATATTGCACAGCGAGGAGACGATCATCGCCCGCAAAGGCGTCCGGCTGTCCCCCAGCGCCCGCAGGACGGAGGCCAGAAAATTGTACGCCATTACGATGGGAACGCCTGCAAAAATCACACTGAGATAAGTGACCGTAATGGGAAAAATCTCCTCCGGAGTATGTAAAAGGCGCAGGATCGGTCTTAAGGCAGCAAAGGCAAAGCAGAGGATTCCCGCCGCACACAGGATAGAAAGTCCAAACGATGTAACGAAAGTCTTTTTCAGCCTCTTTATGTCATTTGCGCCAAAATCCTGTGCAAGGCGGATGGAAAACCCCTGCGCAAATCCCTGTACCATACTTAAGACAAGCCAGTTGAGCCATTCCCCGTTGCCGATGGCCGCCAGGGCATGGAGGCCGAGCACCCTGCCCACGACCATGGAATCCACCAGCGTATAGAGCTGCTGAAAAACATTCCCTGCCATCAAAGGCAGCGCAAAGGCAAAGAGAATCCGCAGCGGAGAGCCTGTTGTCATATTTTTTACTGATTTCATAGCCTCAAAACCCTTTTGGAAAAGATGTTCCGTCCTATAAAAGTCCACTTACGATGCTATAATAACATATCGGCAGATTGATAGGAAACATATTTCCCGTCAATTCTAACATAGGAGTATCCGTTTCCGCAATATACGCATCCGAATGTTTCAATCTTTTTTTATCCGGAGCAGAGGCAATCACAATGTCTTCGGGCGATGTCTCTTTGTTCGCCCTGTTTCCATGTGCGTATGTAACAGTTCAGCCTTCTGCCGTATTCAGCCCGGTGATGTCGATGTTCTCCCGGCAGACCGTTGGAGCACGTCGGCACTTGGCGAGGTACTCTCGAGCCTAGTACCGCTACGTGCGGAGCCGAGCGGAAGCGCGTCTGCCGGGAGAACATCGGCATCACCGGGCGTGACTTGCATAGGAATGGCTGAATTGTTTTCCTCCTTGCGCCTTTCCTTAAAAACCGCTATAATAAGTTCCATACACAGGCCCCTGGCGTGGAAAAGGAGGTATCCCATGGGAAAAAAGAACAGCTATGATGCGGAAGAAATGACTGTAGATCTGGATCTGGACGACGGCACCAGCGTAAGCTGCGCCGTCATCACGATCCTGACAGTGGAAAACAGGGATTATATCGTACTGATGCCCGTAAACGAACAGGGCGAAAATGAGGATGGCGAGGTCTGGTTCTACGGATACAGCGAGAACCCGGAAGACCCCAACGAAGAGCCGGAGCTGACCTATATAGAAGATGACGAAGAATATGAAAAGGTGGAAGAGGCCTTTGACGAATACCTGGACAACTGTGAATTCGACGAGCTGGTAGAGGATCAGTAAGCTGCAGGGAACAATTGAAGAAGCGGATCCAGAAATCTGGACGGCGGCCTGGTGCTTCCCTCTCCTGTCAGGCAGAGAAGCTCCAGGTTTTCTTTTGCCCTGGTCATAGCCACATAAAATACCCGCCGCTCCTCTTCCGCCTCATGCTCTTTGAGAAGACGCCCATGGGGAAAGACTCCTTCGTTGCAGTCCGGAATGATCACAGTTTCAAATTCCAGCCCTTTCGAACCATGTACGGTCATAAGTTTCACCGCCGCTTTCTCCTCACCGGATCCGCCCCTTTTACTGCTCTTTTTGTTTTCTTCCAGAGCTCTGTTATGTTCCCTCTGGGCATCGCACCAGTCTCTCACATTCTGAAACCGCCCGGCGTCCGCTCTGAGCCAGTCCAGAAGCTCCAGCCATTCCGCCAGCCGTCCCGCATCACCGGCGGCCGTCTGCCGCAGATACCGTTCGTATCCCAGTGCTTTCCGTATATAGGAAATCCCAAGACCCGGTGAAAATTTCCCCAACGCTTCGAGCTGTCTCTCAAAAAGGCTTAAATTTTCAAGAATTTCTTTTCTCCTGCGCTCCGGTATCTCCGCATACCTGTAGTATTTGATCAGCTCCTTTACAGTGCCGTCTCCTGCGCCTGCCGCTTCCCGGCTGACATACCGGGACGGCCGGTTTATCACGGACAGCAGAAGCTCCCTGGACCTTTCACCGGCGGCCAGCCTGAGATAGGCCGTCATGTCCTTTGCGATAAAATGCCCGTAGATACTCTCCATACGCTCCCCCATCATATAGGGGATCCCTGCCGCACGCAATCTCACAGCGAGCCCCTGCATTCTCGAATTGGTCCTGAACAGCACGGCGCATTCCGAGGATCCGTCCCTTTCCCTTGCCGCTGTGATCTCCTTCAGCCGTTTTACCAGATACGAATACTGCTCCTCCTTATCCTGAAAAGCTCTGACCGCCACCCGGCCGCCGTTTTCCCTCCCCCGCCCGGGATCCGGCCTCAAAGCCTTTTCAAAGCGGTCTCTGTTCTCGCCGATCACTGCCAGAGAAGCGCTCACAATTTCCGGATGGCTCCGGTAATTGATATCAAGGAGCATTTGTTCTGCCTCGTATTCCCGCTTAAATCTCTTCAGGCATTCCGGCTCCGATCCCCGAAAGCCGTAAATAGACTGATCATCGTCTCCCACTGCAAAAATACTGCCGGTATTTCCGACCAGCAGCCTGACCGTCTCGTACTGCACAGGATTGGTATCCTGGAATTCATCGATCAGAATGTGCAGGAAACGGCCCTGCCACGCCTTTCGGAATGCTGCATCCTCCAAAAGCAGCTTTCTGCACCGGCACAGCATATCGTCAAAATCCATCCTGCCGCATTCCAAAACGGCTTTCTCATACTCCTCCAGAATCCGAAAAAAGCACTCCCTCCACCGGGCCGGGACCTTTTCCACCGCCTTTTCTCTGCATAGCGTATTCTTATAGTAGCTGACCGCCGCAAGGATCCCGGCAGCGTCCTCCCGCAGACTGTCCGAAGATGCGCCCTTAAAGCCATTTCCCTGCTTAAGCTCCGTCTCTGCCCCGCATATGTCCTTTTCCTGGTGCGCTTTCAATATGGGCAATAGGATCTGATATTTCTGGGTGTTGGTGAGAAGTTCTAAAGACTTTAATGTATCGGAAGATCTCAACATGTGAAAAAAGACAGAATGAAAAGTCCCGAAGTTCACGGGCCTAAGACCCTTAGAAACCTTTTGGAAACGCCGCTGCATGGATTCCGCCGCCTCCCTGGTAAAGGTGATCACCAGGATGCGGTCTGGGGGGACACCCTGCTCCAAAAGCCAGAGGATACGCCTGGTAATGGTAAAAGTCTTGCCGGAGCCGGGGCCCGCCAGCAGAAGAAGCGGCCCCTCTCCGTATGTCACAGCCCGGCGCTGTGACTCGTTCATATCGCTTAAGTCAAGCATCTGCCATATCCCCTTTTTCCTTTTGTAAGAGCGCAATGCCCTTTCGGATCCGGCTCAGGCTTTCCTCTTTCCCCAGGATCTCCATGATCTCCGTAGCTCCTGCGGGGGTCGTCTGCTTCCCCGATACGGCTGTCCTCACCGGCCACATCACATAGCCGTTCTTGCAGCCTCTTTCCTCCACATAGGCGGCCAGGGCCTGGCAGAGCGCCTCATTAGAATAGTCCTCCAAAGCCTCCAGGCGCGGGAGCAGTTCTGTGAGCACCTCCAGGGAAGAGGCCTGATCCGTCTTCATCTTCTTATGGGCATACATGGCGGGATCGTACTGCGGCAGTTCCTCAAAGAAATCCACAAGAGCCGGGATATCCGGAAATACCTCGATGCGGGTCTTTACCATGGCGGCGATCTTTTTCAGGTCCAGTTCTTTTCTGATCGCCTGTTTTAAATAGGGCTCCGCCATTTCATAAAAAAGGTCCTCATCCATGGCTTTCAGATATTCCCCGTTCATCCATTTCAGCTTAGCATAATCGAACACTGCCGGGGACTTGCTGATCCTGTGGTAGTCAAAATCCCGGATCAGCTCCTCTAAAGAAAAGATCTCCCGGTTGTCCTCCGGACTCCAGCCCAGCAGAGCGATATAGTTCACCACCGCTTCCGCAAGGAAACCGTTCTTTACCATTTCCTCAAAGATAAAAGATGCGTTTCCGCTCCTTTTTGCCAGCTTCTTGTGGTCCTCCCCTGTGATCAGCGGGAGATGCACATACACCGGGCTTTCCCAGCCAAAGGCATCATACAGGCGCTGATATTTCGGCGATGAGGACAGATACTCGTTGCCCCGCACCACATGGGTGATATGCATGACGTGATCGTCTACCACATTGGCGAAATTGTAGGTGGGATACCCGTCGGACTTGATCAGGATCATATCGTCCAGTTCAGCATTCTCCACCGTGATATCGCCATAAAGCTCGTCGTGGAAGGTAGTGGCGCCCTCCGTCGGGTTATTCTGGCGGATCACATAAGGCCTGCCCGCTGCAAGATTGGCTTCCACCTCTTCTTTCGACAGCCCCAGACAGTGCTTGTCATAAACAGTGATCTCTTTTCCCTCCACGACCTCCGTCTTCAGCGAGGCAAGGCGCTCCTTGTCGCAGAAGCAGTAATAAGCCTCCCCTTTATCGATCAGCTCCCTGGCATATTTCATATAGATGCCGGTCTTTACCCTCTCGCTCTGAACATAGGGCCCGTACCCGCCGTCCTTGTCCGGCCCCTCATCGTGCACAAGGCCCGCCTTTTCCAGCGTGCGGTAGATGAGCTCCGTGGCGCCCTCCACAAACCGCTCCTGGTCCGTATCCTCTATGCGGAGTATAAAATCTCCACCCTCATGCCTGGCGATCAAGAATTCATATAACGCCGTCCGCAGATTGCCCACATGCATCATTCCCGTGGGGCTGGGCGCATACCTTGTCCTGATCTTTGTCATATCGTCCTCCGTTTCCGCACTGCCGCCCCTGCAGATATGCCGGCGCATGGTACAGTGCCCTTGTCCTGAATTTCTATTCTAGCCTGTTTTATTAAAAAAAGCAATCCATTTTGTGGAAGAAAAACGCAGCAGGCTTTTGGAAAAAAATTGTAACAGTTCAGCCCTGCGGCTGGACCAACGGGCATTGCACCGGCTAAAATATAGCCGGCGTGCCCATAAATAACTT
>CANRMK010000076.1 GCA_947631715.1 uncultured Acetatifactor sp. | reverse complement strand
CCCAACCTGACGGTTCTCTGGTCCACCAGACTTCCCGAGAACTGGAAGAGATACTGCGCAAAGATGTCTATCCAGACCTCTTCTATCCAGTACGAGAACGACGATCTGATGAGAGTGGTTCACGGTGACGATTACGGTATTGCATGCTGCGTATCCTCCATGGTAATCGGTAAGGAAATGCAGTTCTTCGGCGCCCGCGCCAATGTTGCAAAGTGCCTGCTGTACGCTTTGAACGGTGGTATCGACGAAGTCACCAAGAAGCAGGTCGGCCCCAAATATCGTCCCGTTACCGGCGATGTTCTGGACTATGATGACGTTTACAGCAAATTCATGGATATGCTTGAGTGGCAGGCAGACGTATATGTAAATACCCTGAACATTATCCATTACATGCATGATAAGTACTGCTATGAAAGGGCAGAGATGGCTCTTCATGACAGAGATGTAAAGCGTTACTTCGCAACCGGTGTTGCAGGCCTTTCCATCGTGGCAGACTCCCTGTCCGCTATCAAGTATGCAAAGGTGAAGCCCATCCGCGATGAGGACGGCATTATCGTTGACTTTGAGACCACTGGTGACTTCCCTAAATACGGCAATGACGATGACCGTGTTGACGAGATCGCTCAGGATGTGGTCCATAAGTTCATGACTGCTGTGAGAAGACACCACACCTACAGGAACGGCATCCCTACCACGTCCATCCTGACCATTACCTCTAACGTTACCTATGGTAAGGCTACCGGTAATACTCCTGACGGACGTAAGAAGGGCCAGCCTTTCGCTCCTGGTGCCAACCCGATGCACGGCCGCGATACCCACGGTGCAGTGGCTTCCCTTTCTTCCGTATCCAAGCTGCCTTTCAATGATGCGCAGGACGGTATCTCCAATACCTTTACCATCATTCCCGGCGCTCTGGGCAAGGAAGACAAGGTATTTGCCGGTGACATCGAACTCGATTTGAAATAAAGACTCGCCGGAAACACGATGTCACCGTGTGACACTGGAACTTGATTTGAAATAAAGACTCGCCGGAAACACAATGTCACCGTGTGACACTGGAACTTGATCTGAAGTAAGCAATATTTGGAATTGTCTTGAATATGATAAAAGGAGACACTATGGACGAAAAAAACATGATTGATGACCTGGTGAAAATGCTTGATTCCGGCATGACAGAGGGCGTCGGGCACGTAAATGTGGACTACGATCAACAGGGCAGACAGTCAAAAAACGTTCAGACAATGGGCTGTACGGACTGCTCCAGAACGCCGTTGGCCTGCAGTGTACCCACATTGGAACAGGGCCTGGATGATTACCAGTGATCCAATCCCTGAAAACAAAATCGAACCTTTTTGGCAGGGCAGATTCCCTGTCCTGCCAAAAACAAATAAAATATAAGGAGGACAAAATTATGGCAGCAAGTGCAGCACAGGTAAACAACCTTGTAAATTTATTGGATGGATACGCAACAAAAGGCGGCCATCACCTGAACGTAAATGTTCTGAACAGAGATACTCTGCTTGACGCTCAGAAGCATCCTGAGAACTATCCTCAGCTGACTATCCGAGTATCCGGTTACGCAGTGAACTTCATCAAACTTACTCCCGAACAGCAGGCAGATGTTATCTCCCGTACTTTCCACGAGGCAATCTAAACCTGTTATACAAGGAACACCAAAGCAGCGCCCTGATCTTTAAGGGCGCTGTTTTTCTGTCTGGCCTTTTACACTGTCAGGTCCTTTTTGCAGGAAGCTATGGATTTTCCCGCAGTTTCTGGTATAATATAAGGGTAGATGTAGTTACAGTTTTGTCTCTGTTTCCCCGGCGCATAAAAACGCAAAGCGAATACATTCGCCTGGAACGGAGATGAAAATGATATGATAAAAAGGAGGCCATGATTATGCAGGGCAGAATTCATTCCTTAGAAAGTTTCGGCACGGTGGACGGTCCCGGCACACGATTCGTGGTGTTTGTACAGGGCTGCCCTATGCGCTGCGCCTACTGCCACAATCCCGACACCTGGGATATGAACGGCGGCACGCTGATGGAGCCATCTTATATTATCGAACAATATGAGCGCAATCTTCCCTTTTATGCCAACGGCGGCGGTCTGACAGTCACTGGAGGAGAGCCGCTGATGCAGATCGATTTTCTGCTGGATCTGTTTGCCCTGGCAAAAGAAAAGAATATCCATACCTGTATTGATTCTTCCGGAATCGCCTTTCAACCGGACAATGCCGCCCAGCAGGAAAAACTGGAAAAGCTTATGAAGCTTACGGATCTTGTGATGCTGGATATCAAGCACATCGACCCTGAGAAGCACAAAGATCTGACAAAACAGCCCAATACCAATATCCTGAAGTTTGCCGAATACCTGAACGAAAAAAATGTGGATATGTGGATCCGGCATGTAGTGGTGCCCGGCATTACAGACGATGATAAATATCTCTTTGACCTTGGATACTTTATCGGGCAGTTCCACAACCTGAAAGCTCTTGATGTTCTGCCCTATCACACCATGGGCGTAAAAAAATATGAAAATCTTGGAATAGAGTACAGGCTGAAAGGCGTTCCTCCCATGGACAAGGGCAAACTGCTGGAAAAGAAAAAAGTGATCCTTGACGGCATAAAGAGGCGCCGCGCTGAAATGGAGGCTGCATTTTTTGTAAATTAGGCCTTGTATTAACCTGCATTTTATATTACAATAAACAAAGCAATAATGATTTTGTATCTGGCAAAAGGAGGATTTTATCATGGCATATGTAATTGGAGATGCTTGTGTGGCATGCGGTGCCTGTGAGGCACAGTGTCCTGTCGGAGCGATCAGCATGGGAGACGGCAAGTTTGAGATCGATCCTGAAAAATGCATTGAATGCGGATCCTGTGCAGGCGGCTGCCCTGTTGGAACCATCACACAGGGTTAATTGTTCCAACCGTACATTGACTGGAAGCTTAAGAAAGGCGTTTCACCGCAGAGCGGGAACGCCTTTCTTTTTTTGCCCACATGCCCTTCACACGGCTCTGTCTCTGTCAGGCCTTATGTAGGGACATCTTTTTTCTTTTTGCCCAGCCGGAATGTCTTAGCTCTGCTTTTCTTTCTCAACAGCTCGTCCATCTTCTTATAGTGCTCTTCGTCCCGTTCCGCAAGCATTTTATCCCTGGCCTCCTCCCGCTCCTCCTGCATGCGGAACTGATAGTCCAGCTCTTTCACTACGCTTTCCTTGATCTCCCGGCACAGTTCTCCGTTGTTCTCCTGCAGCGTTTCCCGGATCAGCTGCTGAAGCAGCCATTGAAGCCGTCTGGACTTATCCGCCCTGCTCTCTACGGAAACATGATTCTCTCTGGTATCTACAATATCAATCGCCAATTTGGGCTCCGCATATTCTTCTTTGTCTTCTTCTGCAGTGCTTTTCCGCATCGTATTCTCCTTTGCATCTGCCTCTGACGGCAGCACATCCAGTTTCCCGTCCCGCAGGATCATTTTAATCGCTTTCAACTGCAGCCCTCTCTCTTTCATTCCCTTGATCTGTTTAAAGCGCTCCACATCTTCTTCCGTATAGTAACGGTGTCCAAGCTCGTTGCGCTTAATGGGGAGATGCAGTTCCTCTTCCCAGTACCGCAGAACATGACTTTCCACCTTGACCTCTTTTGCTGCATCTGAAATAAACAGATAATTGCTCACAGTACCTCTCTCCTTTCAAAAAGTAAATATAAGCCTGCAGCAGCTAAAAAGAGAATGAGCAGTCCGCCCATTCTCTTTTGTAGGTTTCCCCTTTGTTGCCCCCTGGTCATTCCGGTTTTTTACGGTGTTCCAAATTGGCAAATTTTGTGTATTCAGGCAGCCAGGCCAGTTCCACTGTCCCGATAGGTCCGTTTCTCTGCTTGGCGATTATGATTTCTGAAACACCTTTGTTATCCGTATCATGGTGATAGTAATCATCCCGATAAATGAACATCACTACATCGGCATCCTGCTCAATGGCGCCCGATTCGCGCAAGTCCGACAGCATGGGCCTGTGGTCCGGCCGCTGTTCCACTGCGCGGGAAAGCTGTGAAAGAGCGACCACAGGAACGTTCAGTTCCCGGGCAATCGCCTTTAAAGATCTGGAAATATCAGAGATTTCCTGTTGTCTGGAATCCGTTTTCCCACTGCCGCTCATCAGCTGGAGATAATCTATGATAATCAAAGCAAGATTGTGTTCCAGCTTATATTTCCTGCACTTAGAGCGCAGTTCCGGCACCGAGATGCCCGGCGTATCGTCAATGATCAGGTTCGACTTCCCGATCACTCCCGCACTCTCAATCAGCTTTTCCCATTCGTGATCATTTAACTGTCCGGTCCTCAGCTTCTGTGCGTCCACATTGGACTCCAGCGAAAACATGCGGTTCACAAGCTGTTCCTTGCTCATTTCCAGACTGAATATGGCCACTGACATATTTTTCCGAAAAGCCACATACTGTGCGATATTCAGTGCAAAAGCCGTCTTCCCCATAGACGGCCTGGCTGCAATCAGCACCAGATCCGAGGGCTGCAGGCCGGCGGTCCGATAATCAAGATCGATAAATCCGGTGGGGATTCCGGTAACGCTGCCTCTGTTTCTTGACGCTGCCTCGATCCGGTCCATGGCATTCGTAACGATCTGGCGGATAGGGACATAATTGTCGGTGGTGCGCTTCTGCACCAGCTGGAACACCCGCTTTTCCGTGTCATCCAGTATGGTCTCCAGGCTTTCTTTTCCCATATAACATGCATTGGCGATCTCTTCATTTAAGCGGATCAGCCGCCGCAGAGTAGCTTTCTCAGCCACAATGTCAGCGTAATATTTGATATTGGCGGAGGTCTGCACTGTATTTAAAAGTTCCCTGACAAACTCAAGGCTGCTGACTTCAGGCGGCACCTCTTTCTCCCGCAGGCGGTTCTGCAGTATCACCAGATCTACGGGCTTCCCCTCATTGTTCAGTTCCACCATGGTCTCATACAGGATTCCGTACTGTTTGTTATAAAAGTCATCTCCTGTGATCCGTTCGGAAGCCTCCACTATAGCCTCCTGATCCATGATCATGGAGCCGATCACTGATTGTTCAGCCACCACGCTGTGAGGCAGTATTTTCTTTAGTGCATTCTCGTCCATTGCAGGCATACCCGGCTACCTCTTCCCTGTTCCAGCATATTAGTTCGCCCTATGCTTCCGTTACTTTCACCGTCAGTTTCCCGGTCACCTGGGGATGCAGCTTTATGCTGACCTCATACGAGCCAAAATTTTTTAAGTTCTCCGGCAGCTGAATCTTCTTTTTATCCAGTTCTATCCCACACTGTTCCCTGCAGGCGGCAGAAATTTCCTTGCTGGACACGGAGCCGAACGCTTTTCCGCCCTCGCCGGCCTTGATCTTCACTATCACCTGCTTATTTTCCAGCTCCGCCGCCAATGCCTTTGCCGCGTCTATCTGTTCCTGTGCCACTCTGCTCGCATTCGCTTTCTGAAGCTTCAGGTCATTTAAATTTTTCGGGGTAGCTTCGGCGCCGATCTTCTTCGGCAGGATATAATTTCTGGCATATCCTTCGCTGACCTCGATAATGTCACCTTTTTTGCCCAGTTTTTTTTCATCCTGCAGTAAAATTACTTTCATACCATCAAATCCTTTCTCTTCATGAATCTTCAAAAATGTATGTTCTACTATATCTCACCGCTCTCCAGCATATCATCTATCGTACGCTTCAATATGCCGATGGCCTCAATGATACCTACCTCCTCTATCTGGCAGGCTGCAGTGCTCATATGGCCTCCGCCGCCCATGCGTTCCATGATGATCTGAACATTCACTTCATCGATAGAACGGGCGCTGATATAAATTTTCCCCTGATAATCCGTCAGTACGAAGCTGGCTTTTATCCCTTTAATGTTCAGCAGCTCATTTGCCGCCTGGGCTCCAATCACTGTGGGACTTGGAAGCTCATCCGCAGTGCAGATGGAGATCGCAAAGCACTGCTTATAGATTTCCGCCTGACTGACGGCATCGGCTCTGGCCTTATACTCCAGCGCGTCCTCTCGGAACAGTTTTCGGACTCTGGTCACGTCCGCACCGTTTCTCCTCAGAAACGCCGCCGCCTCAAATGTGCGCACGCCCGTCTTTGTCATAAAGTTATTGGTATCTATCATAATACCGGAATACATACAGTCGGCCTCTTCCGCATGTATCTTGATATTGTCGTAGGTGTACTGCAGAATCTCCGAGACCATCTCACAGGCCGAGGAAGCATAGGGCTCCACATAAGAAAGCGTAGCGTTTTCGATCGTCTCCGAGCCCTGCCGATGATGATCCAGCACCACCACAGATTTACAGAACCGCAGCAGCTCCGGGCATTCCGTAATAGACGGTTTATTTACATCAACAACCACAAGGACCGTATTGCTGTTAGCCGTCTCAATAGCGGCCTGGTTGCTGATGATCATGTCCTCCTCGTAATCGGGATTATTGCGGAAGCGATCCACCATAGGCTGAATCGCAGGCGTTACATCGTTCAATACGATGTGCGCTTTCCGTTCCAGGGACTGTGCGATCCGGTAGATTCCCACCGCCGCTCCAAAGCTGTCCACGTCCGGCATCCGGTGTCCCATCACAAGCACCTGATCCCTGCCTGTAATAATTTCCCTGAGAGCATGGGCTTTTACACGCGCCTTTACACGAGTATTCTTTTCTACCTGCTGGCTCTTTCCGCCGTAATAGGTGATGCTTTCAGGCGTCTTGATCACAGCCTGATCCCCGCCTCTTCCCAGCGCCAGATCGATAGCGTTGCGGGCAAACTCATAATTCTGAGCATAAGTCAAGCCGTCCAAACCCACACCGATGCTGATCGTCACCGCCATCTCATTGCCAATATTTACTGTCTTTACATCCTCCAGCAGTTCAAAACGCGATTCCTGCAGCTGAGCAATGCTCTTTTTGCGCAGGATTACCAGATATTTGTCCTTTTCCAGCTTTTTACAGATGCCGTCAAATCCGGAAATATACTTATTGACCTTTCTGTCGATCAGAGCAATCAGCAGGGAGCGCCTGACCTCCTCCACGCTCTCCAGGGCTTCTTCGTAATTGTCAAGGTAAATCATACCCACAGCCAGGCTCTGATCGTCCACTTCCTGCAGCGCAATATGCAGGGCCGTATCGTCATAGAGATACACTGCGATCAGATAACCGTTGTAGCCCTCGGCATCGATGATATCGCTGTTTTCCGCCATATCTCTCAGGGATATCCTGCGGAATTTTGCCACAAACTCACTGCCCTCATATTCCAGATCGTACTGCGCTTCCTCCACATCCGCATCATCCGGCAGTCTGTCCCGGGTAATAGTAGGGAAAAGGGACGTAATGGATTTTTTATACCCTTTGGGCTGATGTACGACATTCTCGAACGCCACATTGGTCCAGATCACTTTTCCACAGTCATCCAGCAGCGCGTACGGCAGATCCATCTCCCTGAGAAGCTTTCTCTGTATCTGTCCGTACTCTGTGGCAAAGCTTACCAATTCGTTGATCAGGATCCGCCTGTTGTAAAAGTACAGTGTTAAGGTAATCCCAAAATAAAAAACCGTAAATCCGGCCAGCAGCAGCCCCGCACGAAAATCGATCATGAACATGGCCACATCCACCGCCGCCAGGAGTATGCCAAGATAAATGCAGAACTGTATATAAGTCTTTATCCGTCCCTTAAGTTTGATCCTTTTCTTCATATCCGTAACCATAGCTTTCTTTTTCGCTGAAAGATATTCCTGTTCTTTGAAAAACCGAATATCACCGTGAGCTTTCGCATAGAATTATTTTATCATACTTAACGGCACTATGCCACAATTTAATTTGTCAAATAAGATAAGGTTATGTCGAAGAATAGAATATCTTCATGCACAATGGCAAAAGAAAAGCGCCGTGCCGCAGTTTCCACTGCCAGCACAGCGCTTCTTTCTTAGTTAATCCTGAACGTAAGGCATCAATGCTACATGACGCGCTCTCTTGATCGCTACAGTCAGCGCTCTCTGGTGCTTTGCACAGTTGCCGGTAATACGGCGGGGAAGAATCTTTCCTCTCTCAGAAACGTATCTCTTCAGCTTGTTGGTGTCCTTGTAATCAATCACATTATCTTTTCCACAGAACACACAGACTTTCTTTCTTCTGCGGACCCCGCCCTTTTTCCTGACCGGAGCATCGGGTTTCTCTGCCTTATTATAAGCCATTTTACTGCCTCCTATCTGACATGATCAAACTTTAATTAAACGGTAATTCCTCGTCAATACCATCGGGAATATTCATAAAGCCGTCTCCGGCTCCGGAGGGAGCAGAAGCACTGTTGCCGCTGAATCCTCCGCCGTTGTTACTATTGTAACCGCTGTTATTGTATCCCCCATCATTTCCACCGCCAGACGCATTCTTACTCTCGGCGAACTCAATCTCATCCACCATAATGCGGACACTGTATACCATCTGTCCGTCCTTGTTGGTGTAATTGTCATTCTGGACCCGGCCGCTGAGCACCACTTTCGTTCCTTTATGGAGATATTTCTCCACGAACTCGGCCTGCCTGCCAAAAGAGGTGCAGTTAAAGAAATCGGCATCCGGCTCACCCTCGCGCTTGAATCTCCTGTCTACCGCTATGGAGAATCTCGCAACAGCTGTCTGGCTGGCGCCCTGAGAATACCTTACCTCAGGATCTCTGGTCAATCGTCCCATAAGTATTACTTTATTCATTTTTCACTTCTCGCTTTCCAATTAAGCCTCATCCTGTCTAACGACTAAGTATCTGATGACGTTGTCCATAATGCGGACGCGGCTCTCGATCTCGGCAGGAGCTGTGCTCTCTGCTTCGAAGCTGATGAAATAGTAAAATGCTTCTTTCATCTTCTGAATTTCGTAAGCCAAGCGCTTCTTGCCCCAATCGTCAACATTGGTCACAGTACCGCCAAATCTCTCGATGAGCGCCTTGCACTTTTCAACAACTTCTGCTCTCTGCTCATCTTCGATCTTAGCCGTGACAACAATCGCTAATTCATACTTGTTCATTGCTGTTACCTCCTTTTGGTCTCTGGCCCGCCCTCGGAGGGCGAGCAAGGAATTTGATTCATCACGAATAAACATGATATCACATGCAGCCGGCATTTTCAAGCTTTTTCGGTATTTTACTTTCACATTTTGTAACAGTTCAGCCCTGTGGCTAGCCTAGATAAAAAAGTTATTGTAAAAACGCTGAAATTTTTTTGCCCTTTA
>CANRMK010000075.1 GCA_947631715.1 uncultured Acetatifactor sp. | reverse complement strand
ACGGCAGGCGTCGGTTTGCTGTATGCTTCCCTGCAACAAATACCGGCGTACTCTTTAATATGGAATGTGGGGGAAAAATATGAAGAGAGCAGTCTATCCCGGCAGTTTTGATCCGGTCACATACGGCCATTTGGATATTATCAGGCGGGCTTCCGAAATATTTGACGTGCTGATCGTCAGTGTTTTGGATAATAAAGCGAAGACACCGTTGTTTTCTGTGGAAGAACGTGTTAAGATATTAAAGGAAGCGACAAAGGACATTCCCAATGTGGAGGTGGACAGCTTCAGCGGGCTTCTCATCAATTATGCCGCAAAGAAGAATTTACATATTGCCGTCAGGGGCCTGCGTGCGATCACGGATTTTGAGTATGAGCTGCAGATCGCCCAGACGAACCGGAAGCTTTCGGAGGGAAAGCTGGACACCATGTTCTTGACCACCAGTCTGGAATATGCCTATCTGAGCTCCTCCAGCGTGAAAGAGATCGCCAGTTTCGGAGGGGATATCAGTCAGTGCGTACCTGATTTTGTGGCGGAAATGCTCTATGAAAAATATAGGATCGTACATTAGGTAGGGAGGAGTGATGCCGATGAGCAGTAGAATAGAACAACTGATCGACGAACTGGAGGAATATATTGACAGCTGTAAGCCCAAATTCATGTCCAATTCCGAGATCATTGTCAACAAGGATGAGATTGATGAGCTTCTCCGTGAGCTGCGCATGAAGACGCCCGATGAGATCAAGCGCTATCAGAAGATCATCAGCAACAAGGAGGCCATTCTGAACGACGCGAAAGCTAAGGCGGAGGCGCTGATCAACGAGGCTACGATTCAGACGAATGAACTGATCAGCGAGCATCAGATCATGCAGCAGGCCTATGAACAGGCCAATATCGTCGTGGCCCAGGCTGCCAAGCAGGCACAGGATATCCTGGACAAGGCCACCATGGAGGCCAATGAGCTGCGCATGCAGGCCGCCCAGTATACCGAGGACAGGCTGGCGGAGCTTGAGTCCATTATCCTCTCTGCACTTCAGAGTTCGAACGCGAATTACAGTTCCCTGATAGGCTCCCTGAACCAGTACAAGGAACTGATCCAGTCCAACAGACAGGCGCTCCAGCCTACAGAGGACGATCTTGAGACCCTTGCGCTGGCTGACGAGGGTTCGGGCAGCGGACTGGATGTGATCCAATGAGAATGAAAACCGGTTTTCGCAAGGGAGCCGGTTTTTTCGCAGTGATGATGCTTGCAGCCATTCTTTTCCCGGCAGGCCATGCCTTTGCCGCAGAAAGGCTGCTGGATACGGGGGATAAGCTTGTGGTGGTCATCGACCCCGGGCATGGTGGGGACAATCTGGGGACCCAGGAGAACGGCCATCTGGAAAAGGCCATGACCCTCACCACGGCCCAGGCCATGTATGACAGGCTGAGCCTCTATGACGGGGTGGAGGTCTATATGACAAGGACCGGGGACGAATCCCTTTCCCTGAAAGAGAGGGCGGAATTTGCGGAGAGCGTGGGAGCCGATTTCCTGTTCAGCGTTCATTACAACGCTTCGGAGAACCACGAGCTGTTCGGCTCTGAGGTCTGGGTGTCGGTATCGCCCCCTTTTAACGGATACGGGTATCAGTTCGGCCGTGAGCTCCTTGAGGATTTCAAGGAATACGGCCTGTTCATCCGGGGGGTAAAATCGAGGCTGGGCGACCAGGGGAACTATTACGGCATCATACGGGAGGCGGAGGCGCTAAAAATTCCCGCCGTGATCATAGAGCACTGCCATGTGGATGAAGCCAGGGACGAGGGATACTGCGACAGCCAGGAGGACCTTAAGACCTTTGGGCGCATGGACGCCGATGCGGTGGCGAAATATTTCGGCCTGAAGAGCTCTGCGCTGGGCATCGATGCTTCCGGCGCGCAGCTGGCAGAGGCCGATCTTTCTTCTGTGGCGCCCCTCTCCGACAGGGACAGCACCGCTCCCGAGATCTGCCAGATCAGCCAGGAGGAGACGGACGGGGAAGGATCCCGAAGTGCAGTCACCGTGACCGCAGCGGATTATGACACATGCCTTTTGTACTATTCCTACAGCCTGGACGGCGGCAGTACATACAGCCAAAGGGAGCCGTGGCCCGAGTGTGACGCCCTCACCGGGAAATATCCGGATACATTCACCCTGAATCTGGACATTCCGGCCGGGACCGGCGCAGAACTGATCGTGAGGGCCTATAACAAGTACGACCTCTATACGGAGAGCAATGTGCTCACGATAACGCCCCAGGAAGATGAGCAGGCCCTGGAGGCCATGGCGCCTGTGGAGCCTGAAAGCGCTGAGAGCGGCGGACCGGAGGACAGCAGTGTGAAGATTCTGGAGCTGGAAAGGCTCTCGGAGCGGGAACAGCAGCAGCCGGAGGAATCGAATGAGCAGGCGGTGAGCGTCAGATTCCGGGACTTTCTCCTGGTGTGCCTTGCTCTGGCCGTCTTTCTGTTCCTGATCCTGCTGACCTCCCAGGTGATCACGGCTGTCCGCGGCAAAAAGCGCCGCAGGCGCTGAGAAGACGGAAGGGGCAGATCATCAGGGGCAGCGGGTTCACTTCAGGAAAGTGGCGGGGCTAAGGAGCACCCATGACAGGTAGAAAGCCCCGGTCACAAAGGTCAGGAAAGCCTTGTGGAAGAGATAGGCTCTCAGGGAGAGGCCGGTACCGCGGATACAGCTGTAGGTCTGAAAAAGGCAGGACAGGCCGCCGAAAGACAGCGTAAGCAGGCTGTACAGGGGAAGCGAGCCCTGAAGCATGCCAAGCCCTCCGGTGATCTCCAGCAGAGGCGCCAGAACGGCAAGAGGCTTTCCGAACAGCACATGGGGGACCAGATTTAACAGGTTGAACAGGATCATATAACCGCCCAGGGTCAGAATGCTTATGCCTGACGAGCGGATAGCCTCCTCCAGGGCCTCCGGCAGACTGGCCGGGGCGCTTAAGCCCTGTTGCCCCCGTCGGCGTACAGGCTCTTTTGAGCAGATGTGGAGCCTGGCTGCGGAGCGCTTTCCCAAAGCCCTGCGGGAGGCGGAGGGCCGGGGGAGATCCTGATAGAAGGTGCCGCGCAGGAACAGGCCATAGAGAAGCGGAATCCCGTACATTCCAAATAGATAGGGAAAGGTAAGGCTGCGGCCCAAGAGCGGGAGCGCATAGCTTAAGAAGTACACAGGGCCGATGTTGTTGCAGAATGCGAGAAGATATTCTGCCTCCCGGGGAGTGATCTTTTCCTGCTCAAGCAGATCTGCAGTGACCCTGGCCCCCATGGGAAAACCGCAGAGAAAGCCTAAGAGCATACAGTAACAGACATTTTTCCTCACGCGGTAGATGGGCTTCACAGCCGGATAGACCGAAAGGGCGATCTTCTCCGTCAGGTTCATGCGGACCATGATCCCGGACAGGATCATGAACGGGAGAAGCGACGGCACCATTTTCTGGGACCACAGCTCCAGGCCGAGGGCAGCATATTGAAAGCTCAGCCGGGAATGGGTCAGGATACAGCCTGTAAGAAGCAGGAAGAAAAATGTGATCGGCATCATACGGATCTGAAAAGAGCGGCTTTTTTGAAAATATATGAGACAGGAGTTTTTTTATGCGTTCTGAAAAACATTTGAGCGGGGGAAAGCACCCCATGTTAGACGAGATAGAGACCGTGATCTTCGACATGGACGGCACCTTAGTGGATTCCATGTGGATGTGGCGGGCCATTGACATTGAATATCTTGGAAGATTCGGGATTCCGCTGCCGGAGGATCTGCAGTCCCAGATAGAGGGCATGAGCTTTGACGAGACGGCTGTATATTTCAAGGAGCATTTTCCCATTCCGGACGATCTGGAGCAGATAAAATCGGCCTGGAATACAATGGCATGGGACAAATACGCCAATGAAGTCCCCATGAAGCCGGGGGTGGAGGAATTTTTAAGACACTGCCGAAAGCATGGAATCAAGCTCGGGATCGCCACTAGCAATTCCAGGGAGCTGGTGGAGAATATCGCAAAGGTGCACGGGTTTGAAAATTATTTTTCCTGTATCATGACGGCCTGTGACGTGGGAAAGGGGAAGCCTGCGCCGGACATTTATCTGGCGGTGGCAAAGCAGCTTCAAACAGATCCGGCCAGATGCCTTGTCTTTGAGGACATTGTGCCCGGCATACAGGCGGGGAAGAGCGCCGGCATGCAGGTCTGCGCAGTGGAGGACGCCTATTCCGTTCCCCAGCGTATGGAGAAGCGGAAGCTGGCCGACTATTATATTGACGATTACCGGGAGCTTTTGGCAGCCGGGGCGGATTGACGGAAGCGGGACAAGGGCTGGGAAAAATAGGCAGGAGGGATTTTATGAATATAATCGTGATCACCGGGGCGTCCTCCGGTATCGGAATGGAATTTGCAATGCAGATGGACGAAAGCTTCTCAAACGTGGAGGAGTTCTGGCTCGTTGCCAGGAATCAGGAAAAGATGGAGGAGGCTGCCAGGGTGCTGCAGCACAGGACGAGGCTCTTTCCCATGGACCTCACGGACGAGGAGAAGATGAACGGGCTGGAAAGGGCGCTTAAGGAGGAGCAAGCGGTGGTGCGGATCCTTGTGAACTGTGCGGGCTATGGGGTTATGGGCGCGTTCGATTCCCTTGACAGAAAGCAGACACTTGGCATGATCCGCTTGAACTGCGAGGCGTTGACGGATATGACTTATAGACTTCTGCCTTTTATGCGGCGCAATTCGCGAATCATTCAGATGGCCTCCAGCGCCGCGTTCATGCCTCAGCCGGAATTTGCCGTGTATGCTGCCAGCAAGGCTTATGTGCACAGCTTTTCAAGGGCCCTCTCAGTGGAGCTGGAGCGGAAGGGCATCTATGTGACAAGCGTCTGCCCGGGGCCGGTGGACACGCCGTTTTTTGAGACGGCGGAAAAGGACGGAAAGATCCTTGCGGTGAAGAAGCTGACTATGACCACGGCGGAAAAGGTGGTGGAGCAGGCGCTGTACGATTCCTATTACAGGCGTCAGGTATCCGTCTGTACACTGCCGATCATGGCTTTCCATGCCGCAGCGAAAATACTGCCGCACAGCGTGCTGATGCGGGTGGCAGCGGCTATGGGCGATAACGAACGAAAGAGATAATCTTTGAAAGTAGAGGAGAGCGCTGAAATGGGAATTATGAGACTGTTTTCCACGGAGAAAGCGATAGGGACCAGGCATTATGTGAAGACTCAGAGAGTCTATGAGGTGATACGGACCGTGCTGTATTTCGGGATTTCCTTTTCCCTTGTGATCGCAGGCTATATCCAGACCGGGACAAAGGCCAATCTGCTGACCATCGTGGGCGTCCTTGGCTGTCTTCCCGCCAGCAAGAGCGCGGCCACAGGCGTTTTATATTTTATGGCCAGAGGCTGCTCCGATGAGACCTGCGAGCTCGCGGAGAAGAACCGGAAAGACGTCAGGACTATGTATGACTGTGTCTTTACCACCTATAAGAAGCTGTTCTCCGTCAGCTGCCTCTCCGTGAGGAACAATGTAGTCTGCGGATATGCGGAGGATCCGAAGCTGAACATACAGGAATTCTATAACCATATCGGAGCCGTGATGCGGCTGGACGGACTGCGCGAGGTGACAGTGAAGATCTTCACGGACCGGGAAAAGTATTTGGAGCGCCTTGGTCAGATGGCGGAACTGCCCATTGACGAAGACCGCACTCTGCTGGTGACGGCCACGTTAAAGAGCGTGATGCTTTGAGGAGGCCCTTGTTATGCAGTCGTTCGCGATTGGCCCCAATCAGGCCGGACAGCGCCTGGACAAGTATCTGAGGAAGCTGCTGCCCATGGCGGGGACAGGCTTTCTCTATAAGATGCTGCGGAAAAAGAATATCACCCTGAACGGGAAGCGGGCGGAGGGCGGAGAGTTTCTTGCCGTGGGCGACCGGGTCTGCCTGTTTTTTTCGGAAGAGACTTATGGGAAATTTTCGGGCAGGACAGAACGCGGAGAGACGGGCCTGAAAACAGAGAGCTTGGAGGGCGGCCTGGGGGAGAAAGCTGAGTATCTAAGGGCGTACAGAAGCCTTTCGCACATTGCCGTTGTCTATGAGGACAGCCATATCCTCATTCTGGACAAACCGGCGGGCGTATTGACTCAGAAAGCGCGTCCCGGGGACGTGAGCCTGAACGAGTGGCTGATCGGATATCTTCTGGAAAAGGGCAGCATTGACCCGGAGGAGTTCCGCACGTTCAGGCCGTCTGTGTGCAACCGGCTGGACCGCAATACCTCCGGGCTCGTGCTGTGCGGGAAGTCCCTGCCCGGTCTTCAGTATCTAAGCCGCTGTATCCGGGACAGGAGCATTCGGAAATTTTACCGGACGATCTGCGCCGGGCGCCTGAAAGAGCCAGTAAGGCTGAAGGGATATCTCACAAAGGACGGAGAGCGCAACCAGGTGAGGATTTCCTCTGACCCGGAGGGCGGATCTATCGAAACGTTCTGCCGCCCGTTAAAGACGGGAGACGGCTTCACGCTCTTAGAGGTGGAGCTGATCACGGGAAAGCCCCATCAGATCAGAGCCCATCTTGCAGGGATCGGATATCCGCTGATCGGGGACCGCAAGTATGGGAACGCCGGGATCAACGAGACCATGGGCAGGGAATTCGGCCTGAAATATCAGCTGCTCAGGGCCTGCAGAGTGGAATTCCCGGAGACAGAGGAGCCCGCCGGAGCCGCCTTAAGCGGAAAGAGGATCGAGGCGCCTTTGGACAAGCAGTTTGCTCACATAGAGGAAAGGCTTTTGCAGTAATGGCTACATGGAATTCCAGAGGGCTCCGGGGCTCCACCCTGGAGGACATGATCAACAGAACGAACGAAAAATACGCAGACGCCGGGCTCGCCCTGATCCAGAAAGTGCCCACGCCCATCACTCCGCTCAAAATGGACAAGACGCACCATCAGATCACGCTTGCCTATTTTGACAAGAAGAGCACAGTGGACTACATCGGGGCGGTGCAGGGCTATCCGGTGTGCTTTGACGCAAAGGAATGCGCAACGGACACCTTTGCGCTTCAGAATATCCATGAACATCAGGTGAAGTTCATGGAGGCCTTTGAGAAACAGGGCGGGATCTCCTTTTTCCTCATCTATTACACCCACAAGGATATTCTGTACTATCTGCCGCTGGAAATGCTTTTGTTCTTCTGGAACAGGGCCATGGAGGGCGGCCGGAAGAGCTTCCGGTATGAGGAGCTGAACCCGGAGTATATCCTGCCGAAGAAGCACGGGATCCTGGTGCCTTATCTGGATGCGTTCCAAAAGGATCTGGAGGACCGGTAGAAACCGACGGAGGAAGAACCTGGCGTAACAGTTCAGTCATTTCCCCTGCAAGTCACGCCCGGTCCTGCCGATGTTCTCCCGGCAGACGCGCTTTCGCTCGGTTCCGCACGTAACCGGTCCAAGGCACAAAAGATGTGCCTGCTCGAGAGTACCTCGCCAAGTGCCGACGTGCTCCAACGGTCTGCCGGGAGAACATCGGCAGGACCGGGCTGAATACGACAGAGGGCTGAACTGTTACGACCTGGCAAAGAACAATATAAAAGGGGTTGACAGGGGGGCGTGTATTCTGTATACTACTGGATAGTTTAGCGTGTTACCATGCTAATGCGTTACTATGCTAAAGTAATCTGAAGTAATCTAAAGTAATATAAAGTAATAAATGTGCTACTATGATAATTGGGCTGCAGTAATTTCTTATGCTATAACTGCTATAACATGCTATAACAACGCTATAACGACAGGCCGCGCCAGAGTTCTCCGGTGGCATTTTCGAACAAAATGAAAAAAGATGAAAAGTTTCCGCCGACAAAAGCGATGTTTATCACAGGGGTTAAAGTTTGAAAGTAAACTTTTAAATTTTGATTGGTATGCGTGCTGAAGCACGCTAGGGGTATAAAAATCATGAACAAGAGGCTGCTTCATACGCCGGAGGGAGTCCGGGACATATATGGAAAGGAATACGCGGAGAAGCTCAGCGTGGAGGAAAAGCTGCACGAGAGCCTGCGGCTGTACGGATATCAGGATATCCAGACGCCTACTTTCGAATTTTTTGACGTATTTTCCAGCAAGATCGGAACGACACCCAGCAGGGAATTGTATAAATTCTTTGACAAGGAGGGGAATACCCTGGTGCTGAGGCCGGATTTTACGCCCTCTATCGCACGCTGTGCCGCGAAATATTTCGGCGAGGAGAATCTCCCCCTCCGGTTCTGCTATGTGGGAAATACCTTTACAAACACCTCCAATCTGCAGGGGAAGCTGAAGGAAGTGACCCAGATGGGTGCGGAGCTGGTGGGAGACGGTTCCGTCTGGGCCGATGCGGAAATGATCAGCCTGATGGTGAAAGCGCTGCTGAATGCGGGACTTAAGGACTTTCAGATCACTATCGGCCAGGTGGAATACTTTAAGGGGCTGTGTGAGGAGGCCGGGCTGGACGAGGAGACAGAGCTTGAGCTGAGGGCATATGTATCCGGCAAGAATTATTTTGCGGCTCAGGAGCTTTTACAGGAGCGCGGAGTAAAGGAACCCTATAAAAGCAGGCTTCTTCGGGTAGCGGATATGTTCGGGGATATGTTCTCCCTGAAAGAAGCCGGGGAGTCGGTGGAGAACGCCCGCTCTAAGGAGGCCGTCAGACGGCTTGAGAAGCTGTATCAGGTCCTTGAACTGTACGGAGTGGCAGATTTTGTGTCTTTTGACCTTGGAATCCTCAGTAAATACAATTATTACACTGGTGTCATTTTTAAGGCGTATACGCTGGGAGTCGGTGACGCTGTCGTCACAGGCGGCAGATATGACAATCTGTTAAAGCAGTTCGGCAAGGAATCCCCTGCGGTGGGCTTTGCGCTGGTGGTGGATAATATCTTGGAGGCCCTGTCCAGACAGAGGGCCAAAATAGAGATTCCTGAGCCGCCGAAAGTGATCACATACCGGGAGAACGACTATCCCAGCCGCCTTTCGGAGGCGGAGAAGCTGCGCTGCCAGGGCATTCCTGTAATCCTGCAGCCGGAGGGAAAACAGGAAGAGTGAGAGGCTGCAGGAACAGCGCGGTATTCCTGTAATTCTGCAGGAAAAGGCAGAACAAATGCAGAAACAGATGCGGAGCAGGAGCTGGAAGAGTGAGAGGCCGCATAGGCGGACAATGGAAGTGCGATAGAGACGAGGCATATGGGAAATGAGCGAGGACAGATATCTGACCTTTGCCCTGGGCAAGGGGAGACTGGCGTCAAAGACGCTGGAATTATTGGAA
>CANRMK010000074.1 GCA_947631715.1 uncultured Acetatifactor sp. | reverse complement strand
ATAGGGTATATCAAACGCAAAAATATGCCGCTTAGCGCATTGGCCGGGGAATATGTGGAGATTTTGAAAAAATACAGTCCTGGCAGCCGGTAAGTTGTTTGGCTGAAAAACGCAGGGAGGCCGCTATTGGCGGCAGAATGAAAGAAAAAGGCGGAAAGAGAGGCGGATACTTATATGGAAACCGGATTTGCCACAAAATGTATCTATGGGAACGGGAGGGATTTTGAGAAAGACGGCACAGGAGCCATCAGCTTTCCTATTTATCAGACGGCCACCTACGCTCACCCCGCTGTGGGGCAGAGCACGGGCTTTGATTACAGCCGCCTGCAGAATCCCACCAGACAGCAGGTGGAAAAAGTGGTCGCGTCGCTTGAGGGCGGTGCAGACGCCCTGGCATTTGCTTCGGGCATGGCGGCAATCACGGCGCTGATGGAATTATTCCGGCCGGGAGATCACCTGATTACGGATTCGGACCTCTATGGGGGCAGCATCCGCCTCTTCGATCATGTCAGCGAAAAGAACGGGATTACGTTCAGCCATATCGATTGTACGTCAGAGGATGTGGAGAGCTATGTAAGGCCGAATACCAAAGCCATTTTTATTGAGACGCCCACCAATCCCATGATGAACGTGATCGATATCCGAAAAATGTCCGGAATCGCAAGAAAGCATGGTCTGCTGCTGGTGGTGGACAATACCTTTATGTCTCCTTATTTTCAGAGACCCTTTGAGCTGGGGGCGGATATCATTATCCACAGCGGCACAAAATTTTTGGGAGGGCACAATGACACTCTGGCCGGGTTCATTGTGGTCAATTCTCAGGAGCTTGCAGACAGACTGCGCTTTCTGATCAAGACGGTGGGATCCGGGCTGGCGCCCTTTGACAGCTGGCTGATCCTGCGGGGGATCAAGACCCTGCCGCTTCGGATGGAGAAAGCGCAGGCAAACGCAAAGGCCATTGTATCGTATCTTTTGAGCCAGCCCAGGGTCAAAAAGGTATATTATCCGGGAATCCAGGGCACTGCAGGGTATGAGATCTTAAGATCTCAGGCCAGCGGATCCGGCAGCATGCTGACCTTTGAAGTGGAGAGCAGGGAACTGGCGTTACATATCCTGCGCTCCACCAGGCTGATCCCGTTCGCGGAAAGTCTGGGCGGAACGGAGACACTGCTCACCTATCCGCTTACCCAGACGCACGCGGATGTGCCGGAGGAGGTCCGGCTGAAGAACGGGATTACGGACAGGGTGTTGAGATTGTCAGCGGGCATAGAGGATGCAAAGGATCTGACAGATGACCTGGAGCAGGCGTTTGCCTCTTTTGGAAAGGAAAACGGGAACGCTGGCTGAAGAGAGGAACGGGAGGAACAAAAAGGTGCAGGGGAACATTTACGATTTTGACAGGATCGTTGACAGAAAGAATACAGACTGTCTGAAATATGATTTTGCAGTGAGAAGAGGCCAGCCGGAGGGAGTGCTGCCCCTTTGGGTGGCGGACATGGATTTTCAGACGGCCCCGGAGATACTGGATGCCGTGGAAGCGAGAGTGCGGCACGGCATTTTCGGTTACACGGAGACCGGGGAGAAGTACTTCGAGGCGGTGGCAGGCTGGATGCTGGAAAAGCATCAGTGGGAGGTGCGGCCGGAGTGGCTGGTGAAGACGCCGGGAGTGGTCTTTGCCCTGGCTATGGCGATCCGGGCTTTCTCCCGGGAGAGGGATGCCGTATTGATCCAGCAGCCGGTGTATTATCCCTTTTCAGAGGTCATTTCGGACAATCGGAGAAGAGTGGTGAGCAGTGACCTTGTGCAGGGAGCGGACGGCAGATTTTATATTGACTTTGAGGATTTTGAGAGAAAGATACAGGAAAACCATGTGCCGCTGTTCCTGCTGTGCAGTCCCCACAATCCGGTGGGCCGTGTCTGGACAAGGGAAGAGCTGACCAGGATCGGAGAGATCTGCTTAAAGCATCATGTGACCGTTGTCAGCGATGAGATTCATGAGGATTTTGTGTTCGGCGGCAGAAAGCATTTCGTATTTGCCGATCTGAACAAAGAGTTCCGCGAGATTTCCGTTACCTGTACCTCTCCTGCCAAGACATTTAATCTGGCGGGACTTCAGGTCTCCAATATCTTTATTCCCAGCGAAGCGCTGCGCAGATCCTTTCAGAGACAGATCTCCGCGGCAGGCTACAGCCAGCTGAATACGCTTGGCCTGACCGCCTGCGAGGCAGCATACCGCTTCGGGGGAGCATGGTATAAGGAAGTGATGGAATATCTTGCGGACAACCTGGCATTTTTCAAAGGATATGTGGAAAAGTATCTTCCCATGCTGCGGATGACGGAGCCGGAGGGGACTTACCTTGTCTGGGTGGACTTTAGAGGCCTCGGCCTGCCGGAGGAGAAGCTGGAGGAGCTGATCGTGCAAAGAGCGAATTTATGGCTGGACAGCGGCGCCGTCTTCGGCAAAGCGGGCGAGGGATTTGAGCGGTTCAACGCCGCGTGTCCCCGAAGCATATTAAGGCAGGCGCTGAATCAGCTAAGGGAGGCTATAAGGAAAAGTAATAGCCGAACATAGGAACCGGCGATATCTGAATATGGTAGATTCTATTGACATTATTCAGACGGGTGGTATAATAACACCTATAAACATATTAAACCTATGGAAATAGTAGGAATTAAACAAAAGGAGGCGGGTATAAAATGGAAGCATGCTCTATCGCGGCACACAGTGTCAATACAGCGGGCGAAGCGCAGCCCTATACGGACGAGGAGGCGGAGGCCCACGCAAGGGAGGCAGGGGTGGACCCCAGGCCCAGGGAGACCATAAGCGAAATCGATGAAAGAGGCGCCTTTATCCGACAGCCCAATGCCTTTATCCGGCCCTTTGGGGATAAGGAGGGAGACTTGAAAGCGGAGGCAGGCAGATACGCTATCTACTGGGCGATCGGCTGCAACTGGTCCAACCGGCCTGTGATCGTAAGGGATCTGCTGGGCCTGCAGGATGTGATCAAAGACAGGCTTGTGACTCATTCCGGCCAGACCAACAAATACGGCCACGGCTTCGGCAATCAGCCGGGGCATAAGGATCCGCTGACAGGCGCTTATTTTTTAAGCGAATTTTATAAGCGGGCGGATCCGGAATTTACCGGCAGGGCTACAACGCCTACCCTGGTAGACATTATCGAAAAGAAAGCGGTCAATAACGATTATCACAGGCTGACCAACTATCTGGAGGTGCAGTTCAGGCCCTTTCAGTCCAAGGATGCGCCGGATCTGTACCCGAAAAAGTTCCGGAAAGAGATCGATGAATTGAACGACTGGCTCTTCCCCCATGTCAACAACGGCCATTACCGCATGGCGTTCTGCCAGTCACCGGAGGCTTATGACGAGGCCTATGAGGACTTTTACGACTCCCTGGATAAGCTGGAAAAGCGTCTGGGAGAGAACCGCTTCCTGTTCGGGGATTACATTACCGACAGCGATGTGCGGGCTTATGTGACCCTGGTGAGATGGGATGTGAGCTATTACCACAATGTGGGGCCGGTGAAGAAGCCGATCCGGGATTATAAGAATATCTGGGGGTATCTGAGGGAATTGAATACCGTTCCGGCATTCCACAAGAACAGCAACGCAAGGACGCTGGCCTTGAACGGCATTCCGAAAGACGGAGGAGCGCTGTTCCGGGGGTATAATGAGAGGATCCTGACGAAAGTGGACTTTGACAAGCTCTGGGCGGATGACGGAGAGAGACGCAAGCTGAGCAGGACCCCGGATGAATTGTTCCTGCGCCACCCGGAGGGAGAAACTTATGAGGATTACGCGGGGGAGATCTCCACTACGATCTGGAACAGTCCCAGCTGGGCCGACCGCAATCCCAAGAACGGAGTCCTGTCCGTGGATGCATCGGTCAATCCTTTGAAAGGACTGCTGTGAGGCATTGATCGGCATGCGCGCTGAAGCACGCATAGGGTGTAAGTATGAAAGGAAACTTGCACACTATTGATTGGTATACATGCCAAAGCACGCATGGTGTGTAAGATTCAAAATGTATTTGTTAAAGTGCGCAAAGGGTATGAGAAAGACAGGGGCCGCCGGTCCGGATTTCGTGTGAAAGGCGGCCCGGAAAAGAGGAGAGTATTATGAAAAAGATAATAAAGACAGGAAAAGAGAAAACGGTGAAAAAAGTGATAGCTTCGATCCTGCTCGGAGGATTGGTCCTGGGCAGCCTGACCGGCTGCGGCGCCGGCGGGACCGGCGAGGAGGCCTCGGGAGCGAAAAAGGTCACGGTTGCCACGACGGGAGGGCCGGCACCCTATATGGTGGTAGATGAGAACAATGAAATCGGCGGAAGCGACATAGAGATCCTGCGGGCGATCTTTGATCGTCTCCCCCAGTATGAACTGGAACTTGTAAAGGCGGACGATCCCTTGACCGGACTGACCAGCGGTCTGTATGATATGGCGGTGAACAATTACGCCTGGCAGGAGGAGAGAGGCGATCTGTATTATTTCAGCCTGCCCTATAAGACAGGGTATGACGTGTACATTCAGAGGGTCGGCGATGAGCCTCTGACAGGGCTCCAGGATCTTGCGGATCGGGGATACAGAACCGAGGTCGGCGCAGGCAGCAACAAGGCGCTGGCGCTGGAGCGCTGGAATGAGCAGAATCCGGAGCATCAGATCGATATCATATATGCGGAATCCAATTTTCAGATCAAATTCCAGAATATCGTGGACGGAAAGACGGATGTGGCCATCGATGACGGCCCGATCCTGGATACGCTGATCGGCCAGTTCGGCCTGGAGAACGATCTGGTGGGAAATCCCATCGATGCGGATACCCAGGAATTCATCATGCCCAGCAACAGCTCCTATTTCCTGTTTTCCAAGGACGATAACGGGGCGGCCCTCAGAGAGGACGTGGATGGGGCCCTTAAGGAGATCTATGAGGACGGCACGCTGTCGGAGATCCTGACCAGGTATTTTGGGGTGGATACCAGTCCGGCGGCAGAAGATCTGGAAGCGACGCCGAACTGACAACAACGGCAAAAGTTTACGGTAAAAACAAACTGTGACCAAAAAACGGCACAGCGGAAAGCAGCAGTATGGAAATCTACAGAATAGAAAAGAAAAACGCGCCGGCATGGCTGTATAAGGCCTATGACTATGTGAGGATGGACGCTTTTGTCTTCGGCCAGAATATTCCTCTGGAAATGGAATTCGGACACGATGAGCCCCTGGAGGAGCTGGAGGCCGTGGTCCTTGTGGAGGACCATAAGCCCATAGCCGGCTGCAGGATCACTTATCCCCGGGCTGATATCGGAAAGATCGGCAGGGTATGTGTGATCCGGGACAGACAGAGGAGCGGAGTGGGACACATTCTGATCGGGGAAGCGGAAAAGTGGATCCGGGAGAGGGGCTTTTTACATATTGTGATCAATTCCCAGGACCGGGCGGCGGCCTTTTATGAAAGGTGCGGATACCGTCTGGTGCCGGGGGTGGACCCGGAGATCTATGAGAATCATCCCCCTCGCGTGCCAAATGATGAGGAAAGGCTCAGACACAGGCAGGAATTGGGATTTCGCTGTGTGCTTGTGGAAAAGTATTTGGACGGGAAAGGATAAAGATCATGACAAAGCTGTTTGATTTTAAGAAAGTGCTGACCAATATTCCCGAACTGCTGACCTATCTGCCGATCACTCTGGAACTGGCTCTGCTGGCAATGCTGATCGGGTTGGTGCTGGGCCTGCTTTTGGCCATCATAAAGATGAAAGAGATTCCGGTGCTAAAGCAGATCGCGGCGGTATTCGTGTCCCTGGTGAGAGGTACTCCGGTGCTGGTCCAGCTATATATTGTATATTTTGGAGTGCCCATGTTTTTTAAATACTTGAACCAGAGGTACGGAACGAATCTGGCCGTGGCCAATATTCCCGGCTTTGTGTACGCAGTGCTGGCGCTGGGGCTGAACTCCTCGGCGTTCAGCGCGGAGATGATCCGCTCGGCCCTGATGAGCGTGGGGAGGGGACAGCTGGAAGCCGCATACGCCCTGGGAATGACATACGGGCAGGCTCTGAGGAGGATCATTATCCCGGAGGCCATGACGGTGGCGCTGCCGACGATTGGAAATTCTCTGATTTCCTCTATCAAGGGAACTTCGCTGGCGTTTACTTGTGCGGTGGTGGAGATCACAGCCCAGGGAAAGATCATCGGGGGAAGGGACTACAGATATTTTGAGGTCTACTGTTCCCTGGCCATTATTTACTGGATGGTGACCATTGTGATCGAACAGATCTTAAAATTTACGGAAAAAAAGCTGGCGATACCGGATCAGGTGGAAAATTTCACGGAGAATAAGTGATGCCACAGGTGCATGGAGGACTGCTATGAGTTTTATTGAGATCAGGGATCTGCATAAAAAATTTAAGGAAAATATAGTGCTGGACGGGATCAGCCTGGAGATCGATCAGGGCGATGTGATCGGCATCATCGGCCCCTCCGGCACAGGAAAATCCACGCTTCTGCGCTGTATCAATCAGCTTGAGATACCGGAGAAGGGAACCATCAGACTGCAGGAGCAGGAGATCAATCTGTCCTCTAAAAAGAACAGGAAAGAAATCCTGGAGCTTCGCCAGAACACGGGAATGGTGTTTCAGCAGTTCAACCTTTTTGAGCGGAAGACGGCTCTGGAAAATGTGGAGGAGGGATTGCTCGTGATCCAGAAAAAGTCCAAGAGCGAAGCCAGGGAAATCGCTCTGGAAGAACTGAAGAGAGTGGGTATGCTGGGCTGGGCGAACCATTACCCCAGGCATCTCTCCGGCGGGCAGCAGCAGAGAGTGGCCATTGCCAGGGCTCTGGCCATGAGACCGAAGCTTTTGCTCTTCGATGAGCCTACCTCCGCTCTGGATCCCGAGATGGTGGGAGAGGTTCTGGACGTGATCAGGCAGATCGCGTCGGAGGGCTTTACCATGCTCCTGGTGTCCCATGAGATGGCATTTGTGAGAAATGTTTCCAACAGAGTGATATTCATCGACAAGGGCGTCATCGTGGAGGACGGAACTCCCAAGCAGGTGTTCTACAATCCCAAAAATGACAGGACCAGGGAATTTCTGGCCAAGATGCATATGCTGGAGCTGGAACCGGAATACAGTATTTGAGAAATTCTGGGAAATGCGGTGGAATGGAAATTAGCAGTGACAGACACAAGAATGTGGTGGAATGGAGATTAGATTGAAAAACGAAGTAAATTCGTTTGGCAATTTGTGCCGGAGTGTCACAAATTGCTTTGATGGCAGACGCGAATTTGAGATTCGCATCGCCCCGTCGCATAGAAACGCAAAGCAAATAAATTCGTAAAGCGAATCTATTCACAAAGTGAACAAATTCACAAAGTGAATAAATTCACTTTGGAATGGAGATTGAAATGGCACAGTATGATTATGAAACAGTAAACGGGAAAAAGATACGGGTCCGCCCCAGGGAAACGGTGTCAGAGATTGACAAAAACGGATATTTCAGGAGGCAGCCCAATCACTTTACCACACCCTTTGGGGACGGCGAACAGGATCTGAAAGCGGAGGGAAACGGAAGATACCGGCTGGTGTGGGCAAAACTCTGCCACTGGTCCAACCGGGCTTCCATCGTGCGGGAACTGGAGGGACTGGAGGATCAGATCTCCGCAAATATGGTGGGACACGCCCCTCATGAGAAGAATCTGGGGTGGGAATATGTGTACAATGAAAACAATACGGATCCGATTTTGGGCGACCAGTTCTTATCCGAGGCCTATTACAGGGCGGATGACGACTATCAGGGAAGAACTACGGTACCTGCGCTCATCGATACGGTTACCGGAAAGGTAGTGAACAACGATTACAACTGGCTGACCAATTATTTGGAGACGGCTTTCCGGCCCTGGCATAAGGAGGGAGCGCCTGAACTGTATCCGGAAGCGCTGCGAAAAGAGATTGACGAGATGAATCTCTGGCTCTTTGACAACATCAACAATGCCGTTTACAGAAGTTCCTTTTCCAGGAGCAATGAGGGACACTTTGACGGGGTGAATACTTTTTATGCAGCTATGGACCGGCTGGAGAAGAGATTGGAGACCAGGCGTTTCCTGTTTGGGGACTATGTGACGGATTCCGATGTGAGGCTTTATGTGACTCTCGCCCGTCTGGACATCAGGTATACCAATCAGCTGGGAGAGACGAAGCATCCTCTGTACACTTATAAGAATCTCTGGGGTTATGCAAGAGAACTGTGGGCCGTCCCTGCATTTCGCAACAATACGTTCTTTGCGGATTTTGCGGTCCCGCCTGCGGATGCAGAGGGAAGCGCGCAGAGAAGCTTTAACTACAGATTCTTAAAGCAGATCGACTTTGAAAAATACTGGGGTGAGCCCGCAGACAGGTCAGGATTGTCAAAGGATCCCGAACATAAATTTCTCAGGGAAACAGACGCCGGCACAGCAAGGAAAACGGATCGTAGTGCGGCGTTGTCCGAAAGACAGATACAGGATGCCAAAATTTACGATCAAATCCATGCCGTTCCCAGCACGGAACTCGCAAAGTATACGGAGGAGGAACTTCCTACCGTAAAGGATCCGGCCGCGCTTCCGGCATTCCAGGACGACCGGGAGCAGGATGGGGAGGCGATCCTGGGAGAACTCAGAGAACTGCCCGATGGACCGCAGCTTGCGCCGGCGGAGAAAAAAGAAGAGCTGGAGGAACTAAAGAAGTATGTCAAAGTCCATGTAACGGATGCGCTGACGACGCTTTTGACCGCTGTGCACCTGGAAGATTTTGTACATGCCGCCGATCTGTTTTACGGTGGGCTGGAAAAACTGGAGTCGGAACTCCGGGACAAAAGATTTCTGCTGGGAGATTTTGTGACGGAAGCGGATGTATGGCTGTACGTGTCTCTGGTAAGATTTGATGTAAATTATTCCAGATATTTAGGGCCGGTAAAATACAGAGTGCAGGATCTGAAAAATATATCGGAGTATCTGAGAGATCTTTATCAGATTCCTGCGTTCGCCCATCATACGGATTTTGAGAAGCTGATCGCACAGGGGCAGGGCAGCCGGGAAAAAGGATCTTTCCGGCCAAGCACCCACTATGATCTTGTGCTTCCCCGGGTGGACTTTGACGCACAGTGGAAAGTGTCCACGGAGAGAGCCTGCCTTTCAGGGGATCCCACACACCCTATACTGCTTGAGGACAACAGGAGGTTTGACCTGGATCCCACCTGGTATGAGCTTGGAGCCGAGTCTTCCGGCAAGGCCCAGGTGCATTCGGACTGA
>CANRMK010000073.1 GCA_947631715.1 uncultured Acetatifactor sp. | reverse complement strand
TAAAGGGCAAAAAAATTTCAGCGTTTTTACAATAACTTTTTTATCTAGGCTAGCCACAGGGCTGAACTGTTACAAAAAATTTAACAAATTCATAAAAAAGCGATTGTTTATTTTCTGAAAATGTAATAAGATAGATATAAATAGTCATACATGCGTTCCATAGCATTTATACCCAGGAGAGAACGCGGTATCCTGCCGCATGCAGATTGGAGGACGACCATGGAGGGTTTAAGGAACACCACCGAGGAAGATGTCGAAGAAATGCTGAACAAAATACTGCCCACAATGCCCAATGTGTGCTCCTGCAAAGAGTGCAGGCTGGATATGGCCACATATGCGCTGAACAGGCTCAAGCCCAACTATGTCCGCTCAGACAAGGGCGCTCTGTTCCATAAGGTGGATATCTCCGCTCCCCAGGCCAAGACCGATATTCTTTCCACGGTCGTAAATGCCATCAGCATTATCAGCGCCCATCCCAATCACGACGAAACCGCAGGCTGATCTTCTTTGCCTGTGATCCTTTCAGAAATCATCTGTATTCCTGTATTCCACTGCCCCTCATCTGACACTGTCCAGATAAGGAAGCACCTGTGAGAAATCCATATCGCTGCCATAATAAAATTTTGTATAGCAGGGCTGATTGTAGGCGGTATTCTGCCATGCCACGCCCACCCGGTACATAGTATCATGCATCAGCGTGAACAGCTTATGGGGCGTGATCTCAAGCCCCGTATAGATCCGTATGGCGCTGCTGTCCTCCGTGCGCAGGAGCAGCTCTTCCCTGAAATCCCCAAAAATATCTGCGATCAGGCATGGATTCCCCTTGGTCCCGTTGTTCGTCATAGTGCCCTCAGGTCTCAGCATGACGCCATGGGTATTGTCGTTCACAACTCCCGTATGGGTGTTCTGAAGATAATCGGCCATATCCGTGATCTGGGTGGACAGATCCGCCGCAAAACGGATACTCTGGTTGGTGCCAAGAATCGGCTGCTGCAGACGGTTCCCCCTGCAGTCGTACATCTCCTTTACCCATACGCACAGCCCTCTTGTATCGGGATCCACATCTCCCACCATACAGCGTCCCAGATCGGAATCCGCATGTTCCCCGAACAGAACCTCCCCGGTGGCTCCGTCCCGCAGCGCCCATCCGTAAGGCACGGCGGAAGCCCCCTCGAACACATTGAAGATCTGAAAGCCCGGTCTGTCCGGATCGATCACTGCCACATGCATGGCGTCTCCGTGCCCCAGCTTTACCATAGTCTTCCCGTCCGGCATCAGCGCCCGGGAGGAATAGAGCACGCTGCCGTCATGGTCAATGACCGCGGCCCCGTAAATGATCTCCTGGCAGCCGTCCCCGTCCACGTCCGCCACGGACAGGCTGTGATTCCCCTGGCCCGTCAGGCATCCGTACACAGGATCCGTCCCATCATCTAAGTGGGGACTGGCATTGAACGGATTCGCCATAGGCACAAAACCGCTGTCAACGTCAAACTTCAGCCGATGCTTTCCCTCAAAGAAATCATAGGCGGCTATAGTAGTTCTGGTATAGTATCCCCGGCAGATGATCAGGTAAGGCCGCTCCCCGTCCAGATATGCCACACCGGACAAAAAACGGTCCACACGGTTGCAGGGTTCGATCCGCTTCATGGCATAATCGCCCCATCGAAGCCCATCGTCCTCTCTGGGGTGCGGGAAGCTTATGGTCTCCAGCTCCGAGCCATCCCCGCCGAACATGGTCAGATATTCAGGCCCCCTGTAGATAAATCCCTCAAATTCCCTGAGCAGATTCTTGCCGCTGCGCATAGGGGCATACACGTCAAAAAAATAATCTGCAAGAGCCCTGGCGTCCGTCTCCGACAGAGGGTACTCGTACTTCTTTTCCATGCCGAAGCACTCCTCCAGGGAAGCGGGCCACTGTCCGCCCTTTACCTCATCGTATTCCGTCCACGCCCGGAACATCTCCACCACATGTTCGTAATAGTCTGCCGCCGAACAGACATAATTGTCCTCGTGAGTGACCCCTTTCTGAATGTCCTCCGGCAGCAGAGTTATGTACTTCCGGCTCTTTATGCTGCCGTCCTCCCCGTATACTGTCATGCATGTCCCCGGAGCCGTCTTTACGGACATTTCCGCTTTTCCGTCCCCGTTAAAGTCATACACCATGAACTGGGTATAATGGGCTCCCGCCCGGATATTCACTCCCATGTCCAGCCGCCAGAGCAGACGTCCGGACAGCTTGTAGCAGTCGAGATAGCATCTCCCTGTGTAGCCCCTCTGGGACACGTCATGGGCATTGGACGGATCCCACTTGACAAAGAATTCATACTCACCGTCCCCGTCCACATCTCCCACGCTCATATCATTGGCGCTGTAGGTATAATGCTCCCCCGCAGGCGTCACGCCGCCCTCCGGGATCTGCATGGGAATCTCATAATAGGCTTTTGGATTCACGGCCACACTGCCGCAGGGCAGCTCTTCCCTGCCGTCTGAAACGGCGGCCACCGCATAGCAGTCCTCTTTCCCGCCGTCCCTGTCCAGGTAATTGGTGCTGTCCGTCACAAGGGCAATGCGCTCTCCGTTCCTGTATACGGCATAGTCTGTACCGCTCATGCCCGTCTTTGTAAAGCCTTTTACTTCCTCCAGGAACATGCGCCAGCCTAAGAAAACGCCCTGATCCGTTTGTATGGCGATCAGGCCCCGCCCCAGCTTCTCCAGCTGCTCATGCAGGATTCTCTTTACCGGGGTCTTGAGCAATTCACTCTCTCCCGCTTTTTCCTGTCCCCGCCATGCTTCCACTTTCAGGTAGTAAGGAATATGGGTACTCTTTTTCAGGGTAAAATGATCTTCCTTTGTCTCGGCGATACATTTGTATGCCATGTTCTCCGTGTACCGATCGGCCCAGAAGACCTTGTAAGTCAAATTCTCTGTTCCCTGCCAGCTCACTGTCAGAAAGCTGTCCTCGATCTGTTCCAACTCCAGCTTAAGATCCAGCCTGTCAAATTCCCTCTCCATACCTCTTTTCCTCGCTTCCCACTCTGACTTCTGCGCATCTTCCCTGCGTCGATTTATCGGCATGAATTCTGCGGCAGCAGAATCATTATACCACATTTTCTCTCTTAGTGCAAAATCACCGGCATCCGTGACCGAATGCCGGTGACTGCCAGCCCTATGGGGCATTTGCCTCAGACAGGGCTTTCTCTTCTCCTGCGTTTTCTTTACTGATTTGCCTGGTACTGTTCGTTGATCTCGGCGATAATATTATCATAGCCTGCGGCTCTGATGTCGTCCAGTCCCTTCTTAAACCCATCAAGGCTGATAGCGCCGCAGATGTACTGCGTTCTCAAAGCGCTGGCCTGGCTGTCCAGATCCGCACCATTTTCTGCATAAGCAGCAGAATTTACCTTGTAAGAGAGAGCGGGATCGATCACGGCGTAAGGAAGCGCTGCTTCATACGCTGCATTCTGAGCGTCATCTCTCTCGGTGGTAACGGTAGCTACTGTGGTCGCCTCCGTAGAAGGAAGGAAAGTAAGCAGCTGGTTCAGACCAAGGTAATTAGCGGAAAGCGCCGTATCCTCAGCGTCGGTCTTTACGACTCTGCCCTGCTCATCCAGGTCATAGTTTACGCCCTCCAGACCGTACTGGGTCAGCAGCAGCATCTCGGGATCATTCAGTTTATCCAGAACAGTCAAAGCTGCCTCGATCTTCTCGGGAGTGTCCAGGGTAGATGCGGACAGGGTGTAGAATCCATTGTAGCCCGGTGTTGCAAGGGTATGACCGTTTACAGCGCCATAGAGCACCATGGAAGCGGGCTCGTCAGGATTCACTACAGAAGGGGTAAGGGTATCTTCTGCTACGAAATAATTCCAGATCCTCTTGCCGGAGTCCATAACGTCGATGTACACGCCGTTCTCACCTTTCTTGCAGCCCTCGGACCAGCTGTCGGTAGGGATGGAAGGCCAATCCTGAGGCATCAGCTTCTCGTCATACAGCTTCTTGATGTACTCGACTGCCTCAAAGTATTCATCCTGCATCCACACGGGAACAAGCTGTCCGCCTACCTCAGCCCAGCCGTTTCCGCAGCCGAACCAGGTCTGGATGATATCGAAAGGACCTGTATAGGATGTCATTTCCATGGGATATTCACAGAAGCCCTCATGCTTGTCGTTGCCGTTCTTCATGGCTACCAGCATATTGTACACATCATCGGGAGTAGCGTTAGCGGGAAGTTCTACGCCCAGAGCTTCAGCCCAGTCCTGACGATAGCAGAGGCCGTAACGACCTACCACACGGGTACGGGGCAGAGCGATCAGCTTTCCGTCCACCATCAGGTTCGCAGCAACATCCTCGGACATACCGGACAGATTGGGATATTTTTCGCTGTCCCAGATATAGTCGTTCAAGTCGATGAAAGCGCCCGCCTTTGCCGCGTTTACAACGTCTCCTGTCATGGTTCCGCCATAGGACATGATCATGGGCATGGTGGAAGGGCTCGCATAGTACAGGGAATTCTTCTCGCTCAGAGCGTCATTCGCCACCCAGGTAAGCTCCAGATCGTGGCCTACATAGTCCTCGATCTTCTGCATGATCTCCTCGGCGTAATCGCCTACATTGTTGTTGCCGGCGTTCACATCGATCACGCTCCATGTGATCGTCTGACGAGCGATCGGAGTCTCTGCTCCCTCGCTGGCAGCGCTCTCACCGGAACCTGCCTCGGACTGTCCGGCGCTGGAGCTTCCCTGAGCGGAAGACGACTGTGCGCCGCTTCCATCATTGCCGCAGGCTGCAAGACCAAGGGTCATTGTGGAAGCCAGCGCCAGAGCCAGGACTCTGCTAATGGTTTTCTTTTTCATTTTCTTCCTCCTTATAATGATTTAGAAATAATAAATTTATGATAACGGGGAGATCCCCGCGATCAAGCCAGGCATGAAATCAGTTGAAGCCGTATCCGTCAGCCCTTTACCGCTCCGACCATAACTCCCTTTGTAAAGTACTTCTGTACAAAAGGATACACGATCAGGATCGGCACTGTGGCGATGACGGTGCAGGCCATCTTTACGGCCTTGTCGGGGGGCGCACCGAACATGTCATAGTCCAGCACCTGGTTCTCCGCGATCTTGGATGTCTGCAGGATGATGGATCTTAACTGGATCTGGATAGGGAACTTCTCCGCACTGGACAGGTAGATCATGGCGTTGAAGTAATCGTTCCAGAAGCCCACGCCATAGAACAGAGAGATCGAAGCGATAACGGGCTTTGACAGAGGCAGCGCCACTTTCGTAAAGATCTGCAGATCGTTGGCCCCGTCCATATAGGAAGCCTCATCCAGTTCCAATGGCAGACCCTGGAAAAATTTCTTAATGATAATCATATTGAAAGGACTGATCAGGCCGGGCAGAATCAGTGCCCACCAGCTGTCCAGCAGGCCATAGGCCTGGAACACCAGATAGGAAGGGATCATGCCGCCGCTGAACAGCATGGTAAAGATCACCATGTTCATCATCCAGTTGCGTCCCCTGAAATGGGACTTGGAAAGAGGATACGCAAAAGTCAGGGAAAACACCATACAGCTGAAAGTTCCCAGGATCGTAAGCAGAATGGAATTCCGAAGTCCTCTCAGGATATTGGCCGTTTTCACCGCGTATTGGTACGCGTTCAGGGACCACTCGCTGGGGATGATGAAGAACGCCTTTTCCGTCAGTTCCTTCTCCGTCGCGAAAGAGCCTGCGAACACATAGAGGAAAGGAAGCACTGTGCTCAGGGCGATCAGCCCCAGCACAACATAAATGATCACGTCTACAATGCGGTCACCGGTGCTCTTGCGGACCTTGGCGCCTTCTTTTACTTTATGTTCCTTAGCCATGTTTCACACTCCCTCCCCTAATATAATCCGCTCTCGCCAAACAGCTTTGCCACCTTGTCTGCCAGAAGCACCATGACCATGCCCACAACGGACTTGAACATACCGGCCGCCGAGGAGAAAGAATACATTCCGCTTCGGATACCCTTTGTATAGATGTAAGTGTCGAACACTTCCGCCCTGGAAATGTTGAGATCGTTCCGCATCATGAAGATCTGCTCATAGCCTGTGTTCAGGATACCGCCCACACGCATGATCAGCATCATCACGATCGTGCTTCTGATAGCCGGCAGCGTGATGTGCCACATCAGCCTCCACCGCCCCGCGCCGTCCACTCTCGCCGCCTCATACAACTCCTGGTCCACACCCGACAGAGCCGCCAGGAAAACGATGGTGCCGTAACCGGTCTCGCGCCAGATATCCTGGCCCACGATCAATCCCCAGAAAGCGGAGGCATTCTGCAGGATATCAAAACTCTTGCCGCCTGAGAAAGCCTGGTATATCAGATTGAAGATACCGTCAGACACATTGAACAGCTGGTAAGTCAAGCTGGTCACGATAACCCAGGACACGAAGTGCGGGATATACACCAGCGTCTGAACCACTCTCTTGTAGCCGCTGTGTCTGACCTCATTCAAAAACAGAGAGAGAATGATCGGCGCCGGAAAATACAGCACCAGCTGCAGCAGACTGATGCCCAGCGTATTGATCAAAAGCTTCATAAAGTCATTGTTGCTGAAGAACTTCCGGAACTGCCCTAACCCCACCCACGGGCTGTCCCATATACCGACAAAAGGCGAATATTCCTTGAAAGCGATCACCAGTCCCCCCATCGGGATGTAGCGGAACATGATGAAGTAAATAAAGCCCGGCAGGAACAGCAGATATAACCATTTGTGCTGTATTATGTACTGCCGGGTGCTTTTGCGATGCGGCACGATGACCTGTCCGTCAGACAGTCTGACCGCTCCCTTTTTTCCTTTGATCTTTTCTGCCATAAGAATCCCCTTTCTGAAGAAAAAAGAAAAGCTTCTAACTGTCAGTTTAATCCCCCCGGCGCGATTACGTCTATAATCATCTGATTTAAAATCCCCTGGAAGCCCTGTGGAACACGTTATTTCACCGGTTTCTTCTCCGGTCTGGTCTCCCCGTCGAACTTTCTGCCCCGCCCCCGCCTTTTCCTTCGTTCCCTTTCATTTCCCCTTGAAAGCAAAAATAATCATTTCCTTTACTCGCCCCCTGTCAGTAAAGGAAATGATTATTTTTGAAAAAAGCTTCAAGATTCAATTTTGCTATGATTTTACTATGATCTGTCTATAATTTTTCTTCCAGACTCTGCTTTCGGTATTTTCCAGGTGTCACGCCTGTATTTTTGCTGAAAAATCGAATAAAGTTCTGGGCGTTCGTATAATTCAGCTCCGCCGAGATCTCCGCCACAGTCATATCTGTCTCAGTCAAAAGCCGCTTTGCCTCATCCAGCTTGTACCGCTCCAGAAAGTCACTGAAGGTCTTTCCGTTCTCCGCCTTTATCAGTTTCCATATATATGTGGGGTGGACATCTAAAAGTTCCGCGCACTCTTGTATGGACAGGTTCCCACGCCTTGCCCTGATCAGGTCCTCTATCTCCTCCAGCATGAAATAAGATTTTCTCTCCAACAGCCTGCCCCTGGCCTCCAGAATAGGATCGATCAGCCTTTTTACCATATACCGTTTCACTCTGCCCGGCTCCGGAACCTCCAACAGTTCCTCATAGACCCTGTGCAGGCCTTCCGGGTACAGCGGTTTCAGATCCACGTTCAACTGTTGAGCCGCCAAGAACAGAGCGTTGGCAAATCTTAAGATATACAAGAGCAGCCTGTCCTGAGAATAACCCTCCCGCGCCAGATATCGGACAAAATCCTCCGCAGCGCTGCAGCACTGCTCCCTCTCCATGTTTCTGATCCCAGTCCTGAGCCGTTCCTCATAGACGGCGTCGTATAAAGTATTGGAGAACTCCAGCCCCGGCTGCAGGATAAAGCAGCCGGACAGATCCGGCGCAAATGCCTTGGAACGCTCCTTTTCCTCAGAGTTGACGATCGCGTCAACGCTCTCTCGATAGGCCTCATGAAAGCGGGCAGGATCCCTTTTCCAGGCGCTGACCCCGGCCAGGATCCGCTGTCCGCTCACCGCAGCCGCAGCTGTGCGCATCCCCTCATAATACGCTCTCACCCGTCCGGCCAGCGTCACTTCATCCTCTCCGGAAAGGACCGCAGTGATAGAGCAAAAGCCGCACACCGGCGGCAGACAGGCTAACTCTCTAAGTTCCTCCGGCATTGCTGCCAGAATTTTCTCACAGACAGCCAGCTCTTCCATCTCCTCCTGCCGCTCTTCATCCGCGGGCTCCAAAACGACCACTGCCACAGCATACAGCCTGCCGTCTGCCAGGACGTATTGTTCCAGAAACTCCGTTTCCCCTGACACCGGGATGGTTTCTCCCCTGATCATCTGCAGTTCCAAAAGCTTCTGAAACGCATCCTGCTTTTGAAGCACACTGCTCTGAAGGACACTGCTCTCCTCCAGCTTGCGGACATAGCGGCGCAGGCCACAGGCCGCCGCACAGGCGATTCCCATCGCCAGCGCCATCCCCAAAGGCAAAAGTGACGGAAAGTCTATCCCATCCCCTCTCCGGGACGGACCGCAAAACACCACGAATCTGTATTCGGACAGCCGGGATTCCTCCAGCGCGGCTACATGACCGTCATTACCCCCCCGCACTTTCCGACCGTTCTTCTCTGTCCCCAAGAGCTCTAAAGCCGCTTCCTCCAGACCGTCTCCGGAAGAAAAAACAATACTGTCCGTCCCATCCGCAACAACAACTCCGTCCCCCAGGTCCCCATAGCCGGCCAGCCACTTATCCCATTCCTCCGGTCCAGCGCCCGATGCCGCCAGATATCCGTCCAGTCCCGCCGCCAGTATGGCAGCGCTGCTCTGAGCCGCCTCACGGGCGCTTTCCAGGCGTTCCAAACGGCAGTTCCAATAAAAAGCCGCCGCAAAAAGCAGAGCCATTATCCCCGCAAGCCCTGTTGCATAGAAGCATATTGCCCCATTGCGCTTTTCTCTTTTTTGTTCCGTGCCCTTTCCCATATGAACTCTTCCTGTATCCGGTTCCCTTATGCTCTCACCTGTCCGTTCCCGGTGATCGTATATTTATAGGAGGTCAGTTCCTTTAATCCCATAGGGCCTCTGGCATGCAGCTTCTGAGTGCTGATGCCGATCTCTGCCCCAAAGCCGAACTCGAACCCGTCCGTGAACCGGGTGGAGGCATTCCAGTAGACGCAGGCCGAATCCACTCCGTTCAAGAACTTCTCCGCCGTCTCCGGGTTCTCGGTCACAATACAGTCCGAATGCTTGGTATTGTAACGGTTGATATGGGCGATGGCTTCCTCCGGGGAATCTACTGTTTTCAATGACAGAATATAATCCAG
>CANRMK010000072.1 GCA_947631715.1 uncultured Acetatifactor sp. | reverse complement strand
CCTCATCAGATCCGAATTCCCGCTTATCCACCCAGATCACCTCCGGCTCCCGCCTGAACCAGGTGAGCTGCCTTTTTGCAAAATGCCGCGTATTCTGCTTAATGAGGGCGACGGCAGCCTCATAGGAGATCTCGCCGTCCAGCCAGGCCAGCAGCTCCTTATAGCCCAGCCCCTGCATGGACACCATATCCCGGGTACAGCCCATCTGTCTCAGGCGCTTTACCTCCTCCGCAAGTCCCTGGGCCAGCATTTCGTCCACCCGCGCATCGATCCTATCATAGAGGCGTTCCCTGTCGTCATTTAGCACAAAATAGCAGGACCGGAACGCGCTGCGCTTCTTCCGCTCCTCGCTGTTATGCGCGGAGATGGGCGTGCCTGTGAGGCGGTAAAACTCCAACGCCCGGATAACGCGCTTACGGTTGTTTGCGTGGATCGCCTCTGCGGAAGCAGAATCCACCTGGGCAAGAAGACTGTGGAGATATTCTGTCCCCCGCTCGTCCGCCAGCCGTTCCAGCTCTGCACGGCAGGCAGGGTCTTCTCTGTTATCCGTAAAATCGATTTCCTTTAAGACGGCCTGAATGTAAAAGCCGGTGCCGCCGGTCAGAATGGGGATGCCGCCGCGCCCGTGGATCTCCCTGATACATTCCCTGCACTTCTGCTGAAAGACCACCACGTTAAAGGGTTCCCACGGGTCCAGGATATCTATCATATGGTGAGGGACGCCCTGCATTTCCTCCCGGGAGATCTTGGCGGAGCCGATATCCATGTACCGATAGACCTGCATGGAATCGGCGGAGACGATCTCGCCGTTCAAGGCTTTGGCCAGGGCGATGGAAAGCCTTGTCTTCCCCACGGCGGTAGGCCCCGCCAGGACGACCAGGGGCCGTCCGCTTTCCCTTTCATACGCTTTATCCGCGCTCAAAATGCCGCTCCCCCCTCTTTTCGTCTTAATTCTGCACATAGCTTTTTAAGCAAAAATGATGCTGTGTTTGTAACAGTTCAGCCCTCCGTCGTATCCAGCCCGGTAATGTTGATGTTCTCCCGGCAGACCGTTGGAGCACGTCGGCACCTGGCGAGGTACTCTCGAGCAGGCACATCTTTTGTGCCTTGGGGCCGTTACGTGCGGAGCCGGGCGGAAGCGCGTCTGCCGGGAGAACATCGGCAGTACCGGGCGTGACTTGCAGGGGATCAGCGGAACTGATACCTTGTTTTTAATTTACGATGCGCTTGAACTTCCGCTCCATCTCGTGCTTCGATATGGAAATGACCGTGGGGCGTCCGTGAGGGCAGTTGTAGGGGTTATCAAGGGCAAGGAGCTCATCAATCAGCGCTTCCGCCTCCGGCAGGCTTAACAGGCTGTTGCCCTTTACAGCGGCCTTGCACGCCATGGAAGCGATCCTTTCCTCCACTGCCCTGATTCCGCCCGACGGCGCCCCGTCCGCAAGCTGATCCAGGACCGCAAGGAACATTTCCTTTTCCCCGCAGCCGTACAGGTCCGTGGGAACGCTCCGCAGGGCATACTCGCTTCCGCCGAAAGATTCGATCTCAAAGCCCAGTCCCGCAAATACGTCCATGTGTGTTTTAAGCGCTGTCTCCTCCTGTCCGGAGAGACTCACGATCACAGGCGGCATCAGATTCTGGGAGATGACCTGTTTCTCCTCCAGCTGCTTCATCAGCCGCTCATAATTCACTTTCTCATGGGCGGCGTGCTGGTCGATCATAAGGAGCCTGTCCTCGTACTGGACCAGCCAGTAGGTCTCGAACACCTGACCGATGATCCGGAACCGGGAACGGTTGTCTGCGGTGAGAATCTTTTCCTCAAAAAGGTTCCTCTGCACCGGTTCAGCCGTCCGTTCCGTTCCGCCGTTTTCGAACGCCGGGGCGAAGGCAGATGCCTCCTCAACCGCCTGCGGGGAGATCTGCCGGGAAATTTGTGGGGAAGCTTTAGGAGAAAGCCTGCCTGCAGTGTCATCTTTCTCAACAGTCCTATCGCTTGTCTCCGAGAAAAAAGGCTCCTCCAGCAGGTTCTCACAGGAATCTGCAGGATTTTTCTGCAATTCTTCCGAATCCCGTGGGCTTTTTACCCTGTTCCACACAGGATTTTGCATGAAATCCTGCATTTTTGGACATTCTTCGGCATATTTCGCCTCTTCCCTGATCCGGTATTCCCTGGTCCGCTCCGTCTCAAAAGGCTCCGGGGCATACTGCAGCTTTGCGCTCTTTCTTTCCAGGCGCTCCGCCTCTTTCCGCTCCCTGGCGGATCCAAGGTCAGCCTCCGGGATCATTTCCCGGTTCTTTAAAGTTTCCCTTACGGACTCTGAGAGGAACCTGGCAAAATCCATTCCGTCGCTGAAGCGCACGTCCATTTTTGCGGGATGTACGTTCACGTCCACCTTTTCCGTGTCCATAGTGATATGCAGCACACACAGGGGAAATCTGTGCTGCATGAGATATTCCTTATACCCCTCTTCCACGGCCTTTGCCACGATACCGCTTCGGATGAACCGCCCGTTGATAAAATAGATCTCAAAATTCCGGTTGGAGCGGACTGTCTCAGGCTTTCCAAGGTACCCCTCCACCCTGATGCCGTCCTCTTTCGCCGCCTGGATTGGAATCAGTGAACCGGCCGTTTCCCTGCCGTAGATCCGGTAGATCACTTCCTTTAGGTCACCGTTTCCGGAGGTCTGGAATTTCAGCTGGTTCCCCAGCGACAGCTTAAAGGAAATATCCGGCCTGGACAGCGCAAGATGCTCCATCAGGTCTGCGATATAGCCGCCCTCGGTCTGGGGCTGCTTTAGGAACTTCCGGCGGGCAGGCGTATTGTAAAAGAGATTTCTCACCAAAAAGGTAGTGCCATCCGGGGCTCCCACCTCCTCGAACCCCGTCTCCTTTCCACCCTCCAAAAAGATACGGCTTCCCGTCATTTTGTCCCTTGTCTTTGTGATTACCTCTACCCTGGCTACGGCGGCAATGCTGGACAGGGCCTCCCCGCGGAAGCCGAGGCTTAAGATGTGCAGCAGATCGGAAGCATTTTCGATCTTGCTGGTAGCATGGCGCAAAAATGCCCTGCGCAGCTGATCCCGCTCCATGCCGCATCCGTTGTCCGTGACGCGGATAAATTCGATCCCGCCGTCCCGGGCCTCCACAGTCACTGCATCCGCTCCGGCGTCAATGGCATTCTCCACCAGTTCTTTCACCACGCTGCACGGCCGTTCCACCACTTCTCCCGCTGCGATCTTATCTATGGTCTCCGAATCCAGAATATGTATCTGCGCCATATCGGTTCCTCTCTCTTTCTGTATATGGCAGTATGTGCCCGCTTATCCCCTCCAGCGGTTCTTGAGCTTGTTCTGCAGCTTATACAGCACATTCAGCGCATCTATGGGCGCAAGCGTGTTCACTTCGATCTCCATCAGCTCTTTTATGACATCTTCATCAGTTACGGTATCAAATAACGACATTTGTGCCAGGTCCACCTCGTCCAGCTTCGGCTGTTTTGCTGTTCTGCCCTCATCTTTCACATCTACCGCGATGCTCTGGATCTTTTCTATGATATCATTGTCCGTGAGCTGTTCTACGATCTCTTTCGCACGGTCTATGACCATGTCCGGCACACCGGCAAGCTTTGCTACCTGGATCCCATAGCTTTTATCCGCGCCGCCCTTGATGATCTTTCTCAAAAAGACGATATCATCTCCCACTTCCTTGACCGCAATGCAGTAATTGTTCACATTGCTCATTTTGCCCTCCAGCTCCGTCAGCTCGTGGTAATGCGTGGCAAACAGAGTCTTTGCCCCGAGAAGCTTCCTGTTGCTGATGTGCTCGATCACGGCCCAAGCAATGCTCAGCCCGTCAAAGGTAGATGTGCCGCGCCCGATCTCATCCAGGATCAGCAGGCTCTTGGACGTGGCATTCCGCAGGATATTTGCCACCTCATTCATCTCCACCATAAAGGTGGACTGGCCGCTCGCCAGGTCATCCGAAGCTCCTACACGGGTAAATATCCTGTCAACAATCCCGATATTTGCGCTTTTTGCAGGCACAAAACAGCCGATCTGGGCCATCAGCACGATCAGGGCAGTCTGGCGCATATAGGTGGATTTCCCGGCCATATTCGGCCCGGTGATCACACTGATGCAGTGGCTGCCGTTGTCAAGATAAGTGTCGTTCGCAATGAACATGTCGTTGGTGATCATCTGTTCCACCACAGGGTGGCGGCCGTCCTTAATGTCGATCACACCCTTTTCGTTCAGCTTCGGCCGCACATAATGATTCCTCTCGGACACCAGAGACAGGGACGCGTACACATCCAGCCTGGCAATGGCCTTGGCTGTCCGCTGGATCCGCTCCAGTTCCTGTGCGATGGAGTCGCGGATCTTGCAGAAGAGATCGTACTCCAGAGCCGTCAGCTTGTCCTCTGCGTTCAGGATCGTATCCTCCAGCTCTTTCAGCCTTGCGGTGGTATAGCGTTCTGCGTTGGCAAGAGTCTGCTTGCGGATATAATCCTCTGGCACAAGGGCGGAATAGGAATTGGTGACTTCAAAATAATAGCCGAATACCTTGTTGTATTTGATGCGCAGATTCTTAATGCCAGTGCGCTCCCTATCCTGCTCTTCCAGCTGGGCCAGCCACTGCTTCCCGTCCCGTTTGGCGCTCCTGAACGTATCGACAGTCTCGTCAAAGCCGTCCCTGATGATGCCTCCCTCGCGGATAGTCACAGGAGGATCCTCCTCTATGGAGGAGCGGATCAGTTCATAAATATCCTCAAGACCGTCGATCTCATTCTCAACAGCCGTCATTTCCTGCCCGGAAAAGCTTTTTAACACTTTCTTGATGGCCGGGAGCATCTCAAGAGAGTTGCGGAACGCTATCAGGTCCCTGGGATTGGCTGTTTTGTAAGTCACCTTGCTCAAAAGACGCTCCAGGTCATAAACGGGATTCAGATATTCTCTCAGCTCATCTCTGGAGACACTGTCACGGTTCAATTCCTCAATGGCGTCCAGCCGGCGCTCCATCTCGTCCTTATCAATCAGGGGCTGCTCCAGCATGCTGCGCAGAAGCCGTCCGCCCATGGCCGTCCTGGTCTTGTCCAGGACACCCAGAAGAGATCCCCGCTTCTGCTTGTCCCGCAGGGTTTCTGTCAGTTCCAGGTTGCGCCTTGTGGCGCTGTCCAGCAGCATGAATTTATTGGTCAGGTAGGGATAAATATGGGTAAAATGCGCCAGATCCGTCTTCTGCGTATCATAGAGATACTGAAGCAGCGCTCCTGCCGCCAGCATTCCCACAGGAAATTCTTCAATGCCAAGCCCTGTGAGAGTATTTACCTTAAAGTGCTTTAACAGCACTCTCTTACAGCCCTCATCGTCGAACATATGAGGTTCCAATACGTTCACGGAGATCCTGTACTTTTCCCTGAGACTCTGCAGGTCAAAGCCGCTTACCAGAAAAGCATCGTTATGTATGATCTCAGAGGGCTCATATTTCATCAGTTCATCGTTCAGCTTCTTTAAATCGTCCACCTCTGTCAGATAGTAGTCCCCCGTGGTCACATCGGCCACGGAAATGCCGATCTTTGTGGGAGTGTAAACGACGCACATCAGGAAGTTGTTCTTGGATTCCTCCAGAGACTGGACGTTGAGATTGGTCCCCGGGGTCACCACCCGGATCACTTCCCGCTTTACGAGGCCCTTCGCCAGCCTGGGATCCTCCATCTGTTCTCCGATAGCCACCTTATAGCCCTTGTTGACCAGGCGGGTAAGGTATGTTTCCACTGCATGGTAGGGCACGCCGCACATAGGGGCTCTCTCCTCCAGACCGCACGCCTTGCCCGTGAGAGTCAGTTCCAGCTCCCTGGAAACGATCTCAGCATCTTCAAAGAACATCTCATAGAAATCTCCCAGGCGGTAAAAAAGGATACAGTCCGGGTACTGTTTTTTTGTCTCCATATATTGCTGCATCATGGGAGTTAAATCTTCCATGGGGATCTTGTCGGACATCGGTCTTGCTCCTGTTCTGTCATATTCGCAGTGCGGCTGTTCCTGTCTTGCCATATTCACAGCGCGGCTGCTCCCGTCCGCCGGACACCTGCTGTGTCTGTTACCTGTGAGGACAAAATTTCCGAATATATAAAAATAAGGCAAATGCACAAGTGATTGCACATTTGCCATTATCATACCACAAAATATTGATATTGTAAATCTTTGAAAAGAGTTTTTCCTGCCGGGCCTGTAACAGTTCAGCCATTCCCCTGCGAGTCACGCCCGGTACTGCCGATGTTCTCCCGGCAGACGCGCTTCCGCTCGGTTCCGCACGTAACGGTCCAAGGCATATAAGATATGCCTGCTCGAGAGTACCTCGCCAAGTGCCGACGTGCTCCAACGGTCTGCCGGGAGAACATCGGCAGTACCGGGCTGAATACGATGGAAGGAGCTGAACTGTTACTCCGGCCTGCTCTACTGCGCCGGCTCTTCCATGTCTTCCCCGGATACCGCATGGCCCGTATAATAAAACCCATGGCACTCGTCCAGGGAGACCTTTACCAGCTTTCCGATCATCTCCTCTCCGCCGGGAATATGCACCACGGTATTGTTGGAAAGACGGCCTGTCACAAAGCCTGTCCTGCTTTCGTTCCGCTCCTCGATCAGCGCCTCCATGAGCTTTTTGCAGTGTCCGGCGGCCTGCTCCTTGGCCGTTTCCTGCACCACCTGAAGCAGTCTGTCGAATCCCTCCCTCACCTGCTTCTCCGGGACCTGATCCTCCATGGCGGCTGCCGGCGTACCGGCGCGTTTGGAATAGATAAAGGTGAACGCATTATCGAATTTCACCTTTCTCACCATGTCGATGGTCTGTTCCAAATCTTCTCTCGTCTCCCCCGGGAAGCCCACGATAATGTCCGTGGTAATGGCAATGTCCGGAATCTCCCGGCGGATCTTTTCCGCCAGTTCCAGATATTGTTCTCTGGTATAGCGGCGGTTCATGCGTCTTAGGATTTCGTTGGAACCGGACTGCAGGGGCAGATGCAGATGGCGGCAGATTTTTTTTGAGTTTTTCATCACCTGGATCAGCTCGTCCGAAAGATCCTTGGGGTGGGAAGTCATAAAGCGGATCCGCCGGATCCCCGGGATCTTTTCCACCTCCTTAAGCAGTCCGGCAAAGTTCATGGGCTCCTTTAGATCCCTGCCGTATGAATTCACGTTCTGCCCCAGGAGCATTACCTCCACCACGCCGTCCTCCGCCAGCGCCGCGATCTCTTTCAGGATCTCTCCCGGCTCTCTGCTCCGCTCCCGTCCTCTCACATAAGGGACGATACAGTAGCTGCAGAAATTATTGCAGCCAAACATGATGTTGACCCCTGACTTAAAGGGATATTTGCGCTCCGTTGGGAGATTTTCCACGATCCGGTCCGTCTCTTTCCAGATGTCGATAATCATTCTCCCGGACTCATGAGCGGTGTCCAGAAGCTCCGCAAACTTATACAGGTTGTGGGTGCCGAAGATCAGGTCCACAAAGCCGTAGCTTTTTTTGAGCCTTTCGATCACGGAGGGTTCCTGCATCATACAGCCGCACAGGGCGATCATCATCTTTGGATTGCGCCGCTTATAGCCGTTTAATTCGCCCAGCCTTCCGTAAACCCGCTGGTCTGCATTGTCCCGGACGGTACAGGTATTAAAGATCACAAAATCGCAGTTTTCCTCCTCCGTGAGCTCATAGCCGATATACTTAAGGATCCCAGAGAGCTTCTCGGAATCCCTGGCATTCATCTGGCACCCGAAAGTGGTGACACAGGCCCTGGGGGCGCGTCCATTTTCTTCCTGAAACGCCTGCACCCACTCTCTGCATCTGTCCATAAAGTAATACTGCCTGTCCGGCTCAGAGTCGGGAGGGTTCAGCTGCAGATCGGACCTGCCTGGCATTTCTCCGTACACCTCCGCCAGCCGGATCAAAAGCCTCGTCACCTTTTCCATGCTCTGAACGCAGGCATACTCAAAGCGGCTGTGGAAATTCCCGCCTCCTGTGCAGAGATTGGGACAAGGAAGCCCCATAAAGGAAAGCCGCGCCCCGTCCGTGCCTCCCCGGATCGGCGTGATCCTGGGCTCGGCGCCCAGCTCTCTCAAGATTCGCGCTGCGTTTTCCGTCAGATACGGATACGGAGCAAGGGCCTCTTTCATATTGTAATAGGAATCGCGGATTTCTGCCTCCACCGTTCCCTGGCCGTATTTTCTGTTCAGAAAAGCTGCACATTCTCCAAACAGGGCTTTCTTTTCCTCAAAAAGGCTCCTGTCGTGATCCCGTATGATATATTCCGCCGTAGCTTTTTCCACATTCCCGGAAATAGCGTCCAGATGGAAGAAGCCCTCCCGGCCCTCGGTATACATAGGATTCTGAAACGCCGGAAGCAGGCTCTGGAATTCCTGCGCGATCAAAATGGCGTTCCGCATTCTGCCCTTTGCCAGACCGGGGTGGACATTCCGGCCATGGACGATGAGCTTTGCGCCGGCGGCGTTGAAAGTCTCGTCCTCCAGTTCGCCCAATTCTCCGCCGTCTACCGTGTAGGCAAAATCAGCGCCGAAGAGCGGGACGTCAAAATGATCCGCTCCCTCTCCGATCTCTTCGTCCGGCGTAAATCCCAGCCGCAGCTTCCCATGGCGAATCTCCCTGTGGGAAAGCAGATACGATGCGGCAGCCATGATCTCCGCGATGCCGGCCTTATCGTCCGCCCCCAAAAGCGTGGTCCCGTCCGTGACGATCAGGTCCTGTCCTTTCAGGGCGGCCAGTTCCGGGAAATCCTCCGCTTTCATCACGATCTGTTCCTTTTCATTTAAAAGGATATCGCCGCCGTCATACTCTTTTACGATCCTCGGCTTTACATCGGCGCCGGATACCGCCGGAGAGGTGTCCATATGGGCGATCAGGCCCATGACAGGCGCGTGCTCACAGTCCGGTGAAGCCGGGATGGTGGCATACACATAGCCGTATTTTTCGTCGCAGAATACCTCCTCAGCCCCCATCTCCTCAAGCTGCCGGGCCAGCAGTTCTGCCAGCACAAGCTGCTTTTTTGTGCTGGGCGTGGTGCCGGTGTTCTCGTCCGACTGAGTGTCTATCTTTACATACTGCAAAAAGTAATCCAAGGTTTCCGACATTTTTACACTCCCTGCATGCTTAGCACACATGCCAATCAATCATTTCCCTTTGCGCTTTCCCCTCAGATACAGGCTCCGCAGACTTATTATAAACGCTTGTATCTCTTTTTGCAAGAAACATGCCCGCTTTTTCATTTCTCATGTAACAGTTCAGCCCTCCGTCGTATTCAGCCCGGTAATGTCGATGTTCTCCCGGCAGACCGTTGGAGCACGTCGGC
>CANRMK010000071.1 GCA_947631715.1 uncultured Acetatifactor sp. | reverse complement strand
TTATTTTCAAACTTTCTCCCGGCAGTAAATTCCCGCCGCCACAGCCGCGTTGGCGCCGTCGGAAACAGCTGTGACGATCTGGCGGATCGGCTTCTTTCGCACGTCCCCCGCAGCGTATAGCCCTGGGAGCTGTGTAGCGCAGTCTTCTCCCGCCAGAACATACCCGCCCTCGTCGCAGGCCGTGAGTTCCCGCACCAACTCCGTGCCGGGCCGGATGCCTACGGCTATGAAAACCCCCGCCACTGCAAGCTGCCTGCTGTCTCCGCTCTTTAAGTCCCTCACCCGGAGGCCCTCCACAGCGTCTTCTCCCAGGATCTCCTCCACCACACTGCTGTAGAGGATCTCCACATTGGGAAGCGCCCGCAGTTCATCCTGCAGCACTGCGGCTCCCCTGAGCTCATCGCGCCTGTGGATCAGGTAGACTTTTTCGCAGGTCCTGGCCAGATAGGCAGCGTCCTCCAGCGCCACATCGCCGCCTCCGACTACCGCCACAGTCCTACCTTTAAAAAATGCGCCGTCGCAGGTAGCACAGTAAGAAACGCCCATACCGGCCAGCTCCTCTTCTCCTGGCACCCCAAGATGGGCGTGCACGGCTCCCGTTGCCAGGATTATCGTCTTTGTCTCCAGGTCCCCTTGATCCGTACATACGATCTTTTTCCCATTCTGATCTTTGATCTCCAGGACCTCCGCTTCCCGGAACTCCACGCCCAGCTTGTCCGCATGCTGCCTGAACTGCATTCCCATATCGAATCCGTTCATGCCCGGCATTCCCAGGTAATTGTCTACCTCATAAGTGTTGAGCACCTGTCCTCCGCTCATGGGATTTTTCTCCAGCACCAAAAGCTTCAACCCGGCCCTCTTGCCGTACACCGCCGCAGACAATCCTGCAGGGCCAGAACCGATAATGATCAAATCATACATAACAGCCTCATTTCCGCGGCAGTCCGGCAACCGCACCGCGCCTGTCCATGCGGCAGCTTGTCAGGTTGTCGATCCGCTGCTTTGTTCTTCCAGTGTAACAGTTTTGGGGTGGAAAAGCAAGGCGCCCATGTGATATACTTTAAAAGAATCATCCCATAGAGACGCGATTTTGATTTTGAAAGGACTACCTACGATGGAACAGAAAACACAGTATACCGCGCTGATCACCGGCGCGTCACGCGGCATCGGGCGCGCTGCGGCGGAGGTGTTCGCAGCACAGGGCTACAGCCTGATCCTCACCTGCAAAAACTCCATGGACTCTTTAAGGGAAACCGCCCGAAATCTGGAATCCCAATATGGCATTTCATGCCGGGCCGTCAGAACGGATATGGGCTGTGAACAGGATGTGGAACAGCTTTTCACTCAGATAAGCAGCCTGGACGTTCTGGTAAACAATGCGGGAGTCGCGCACATAGGACTGCTGACGGACATGACGCCAGAGCAGTGGCATCAGATCATGGCCGTTAATCTGGATTCCTGCTTTTATACCTGCCGCCTTGCCGTTCCCCTGATGCTTCAAAAACACAGGGGGCACATCATCAATGTCTCCTCCGTCTGGGGCAACCAGGGAGCTTCCATGGAGGTCGCTTACTCTGCCTCCAAAGGCGGGCTCAATGCTTTCACGAAAGCTCTTGCCAAAGAGCTGGCCCCCAGCAATATTCAGGTGAACGCCATTGCCTGCGGTGTCATCGACACCCACATGAACAGCTGCCTCAGCCCCGCAGATCTGGAAGCATTAAAGAATGAAATCCCCGCGGACCGGCTTGGAACTGCCAAAGAGGCGGCAGAGCTTATCCTGCAGATCGCTCAGGCGCCCCCGTATATGACCGGGCAGATCATCACCATGGACGGGGGCTGGTACTAACGGCAGATACCGCGAATCCCCATCGTTCAGGCGGCTTTCGCGGTATCTTTATTTTATGGGATCCTTATTTTACGGTATTTTTATAGCTGTTATCCTCAGCCTCCTCTGCTGCGACGGCCCTTGCACTCATATCCGGGACTACAGATTTCACGATCCGCTCTTTGTCATCCGCATTTTTTGCATCCTTGCATTTCAGGATCAAATGCTCTTTCTCGGTTTCCGACAGTTTCTCATAATTCTCACGGGAAAGTTCATCCATGGCGATCAAAGGGCCTACACCCGTGGGATACCCTGCATAAGGAAGCCCTCCGCCCACAAATTCATTCATATTATCCATCCGTTTCCTCACTTCCCGCCGCCTCTGCGGCCTGCACAATCCACTCCCCGCCAACTGCGGGTATTGGGGCCCTCACAGCATTCGCCGGACCGGCTCACTGCATGGAAAACAGAAAGAGCCCATGGTTTTGCTGTACAAAAACGGCCCAATGTCATTATCAGTGTGTGCAGATAGATGGAAAATATGTAAAACTTACCCCAGATCCGGTTCGCCGGCCAGCCGGATCCGGTCGGACGCTTTGCCGTCCGTCTCAAAGAGAATGATCTCGTTTTCTCCTTTTTTCAGCAGCGGCCCCGGGATATACAGCCGTTTCTGGGGACCGATCTCCCAGAATCTTCCTATATGAAATCCGTTCACAAAAGCGCAGCCCTTTCCCCAGCCGGAAAAGTCCAAAAAGGTATCTGCCGGCTCATCCGCCTCAAATACGAACCGGTAAAAGGCCGGCACATGCTCCTTGTATTCCCCATTGAAGTCCACCTTTGAAATATCGTCCAGGGGCAGCGGATACTGCTCCCAGTGATTGTGCATATGGCCGTTGATCTGGACGCATTGGGCGATTCCCTTTCGCTGCTGTTCCATACGCGGGCCGAAATTCACCCGGCCCATGTTCTCCATAAGAATATCCAGTTTAGCCCCTTTTGCAATCGGGAGGTTCAGTTCATGCTCTTCCAGAAGCTCTCTGTCATACAGGGTCAGCACAGGCCTGTCATCTACCAGGATATTGGCCCTGTCGTTAGCGCCCCAGAGCCGGATCTTTTCAAGCTGCTCCTCCGTATGCAGCCGAGACCGGTACAGAATATATCCGTAATTCTGCCCCAGCTTCTCCATAGGCTGAGTGTAAATGCTTTCCACCTTTCCGCTGAGACTGTGCAGCGTGGAATCCAGACTGACCTTATCCCTGACAGAGATGCTTCCGTAATCCCTGCGAAGAATCCTGGTGGAAAAATTCACCTTAGGAACAGGCGCATATTTCCCGATGACCTCCTGGTAACGGCGGTATTTCTCTGTGATCTGCCCGTCCTCCGTAAGCAGTGCGTCATAATCGTAGGAAGTGACATCCGGCGTCAGTTCGTCATAATAGTTAGCGCCGTTCATGAACCCGAAGTTGGTGCCGCCCTCAAACATATAAATGTTCACATGGCCCAGTTCAAGCATCTTGTCCAGATCCTTTACGCTCTCCTCCAGATTTCCTCTCATATGGCCGCCATTGCCCCAGTGGTCGAACCATCCCACCCAGAACTCCGTACACATTAAGGGCCCGCCGGCCGTATATTTCTCCAAAACCTCAAACCGTTCCTGGGTTCGGGAGCCGAAGTTCCCCGTGGGCAGCGCCCCCGGAAGTCTTCCGCCGTTTAAACTCTCCGGAAAAGGCCCGTCGGATGTCACAAGGGGAACATCCACGCCCCCATCCCTCATCAGCTTCCGGATCGCTTCCAGATAAGTACTGTCATTGGCATAATATCCATACTCATTTTCCACCTGCATCAGGATCACAGGCCCGCCCTTTGTACACTGCCAGGGCACAAGCCTGGGCAGCAGCACCCGGTAGTAATCCTCCACATGGCGCATGAACACCGGGTCATTCACCCGCAGTCTCATGCCGTCCTCCTGAAGCAGCCATGCCGGCAGACCGCCGAATTCCCACTCTGCACAGATATAGGGCGAGGGGCGGATGATCACATACAGGCCAAGCTCTTCTGCCAGACGAATGAATCTCTCAACATCTAAAATCCCGTCAAAACGAAATTCGCCTTTCTTTGGCTCATGCATGTTCCAGGGAATATAAGTCTCCACTGTATTGCACCCCATGGCTTTCAGCTTCTCCAGTCTGTCCTGCCAATATTCCGGTACCGTTCTGAAATAGTGAAATGCTCCGGAAATGATCTTAAATGGCCTGCCGTCCAGGTAAAAATCATCTTTAATCTCAAAAAGCATCCCGCTCCTCCCATCCGCCGTCTGTACCCACGGCTCTTCTTTGGGTCACAAAAAGGGAGTCCTGTCTCCTTTTCGGGCTTCAGCACTCCCTTGTTGCGATTCCTTATCCTATTCACTCAGATCCAAAGTCTTTACAGCTTTTATTACTTTCCGTACACCTCGTTGATCTGCTTCTGCAGTTCGGCTGTCACATCATCGATGCCGGCCGCTTTCAGCTCTGCCTGGAACTGCGCCACAATGTCCTCGGCGGTTCCGGAATATTTGCCATAGCTGATCTGCTTCATGTACTTCTCATAAATGGTATTGATATTCTCGATATTGCCCTTGATGTTTTCAACATCAGGAACGAACTGTCCGTAAGGGTAATCGATCTTCAGGGAGTCATACTCCGCATACAGCTTGTCGATAGCGTCCCAGTTCTTCTGTGCGTCTCTGATCTCCAGATCGTCGTTACGTCCCCACCAGTAGTTGGTAATGCCGTTAATGTTGTCTGTGTCTGAATTATATCCCTCGGGAGTGATCCGCATTCCCTCGTCGTTCAGATCCCATGACACGCCCTGGATACCATAGTTAAACAGTCGGTAGCAGTCGGGATCGTTTCTGATCAGGTCATATACCATCAGAGCCCTTTCAGGGTTCTTGCTGCCTGCAGATACCGCCATTGCGCCATGGGTAATGTTCAGGGCAACTACATTCTTGGACTCCTCGCCAAAGTAGAAGAAACCAACTTCCGCATCGGGATCCGTGTCAAAGATCTTGTTTGCCTCAGTGTGGCTCACCAGATCCGTCCATGTCTGAGTGTGATGCTGCTCTGCAGCTACCAGGCCCACGCGGAAGTCATCGCGGTTGGTGTTCTGTCCCCTGTTCAGCACGTCTGTGGACCAAACGCCCATCTCATCCCACTCTTTCATCATCTTTGCATATTCCACCAAAGAATCCGTGTCGGTCATATAGGGAGAGTAAATGGTATAGAGATCGCCTTTCTTGCCGCCCCACATAGCGCCGGAGTTGATGCCGTCGATCGATACATAATCGGAATGGGAGGTGATCCAGCCGCCGCCCATCTGTCCGTACTGGGTCGCATCGGAGTCCCATGCATAGTTGATGCCAAGTTCATCCTTGTGATCCGTTACATACTTAAAGTAAGTAGTCATGTCATCCCAGCTCTTCACACCGTCTGCCAGGCCTGCGTCCTTCGCCCAGTCAAGGCGGTAGATAAAGCCGTGGTTGGTCCACTGTGCGTAATTGTCCTCGGGCATCAGATAAATGTTGCCGTTATACTTACACAGATCCCAGTGCTCCGCAGGCACGCTCTCCCATGTCTTGGGAGCGTATGTCTGAAGCATCTCCTCGGAGAGCTCCAGGAATGCACCGTTCTTTGCATTGGGCCACGCATCCAGCCAGTCTGTAGCAGTTCCCACCAGATCCACCGTGCCGTCCATGGATGCAAGAAGCAGATTGTAGTTGGAGAGATAATCCGTCCAGGACAGGAAGTAAATGTCGAGATGAGCGTTTACCTTTTCCTCCAGGATCGCATTCAGCTGCTCCATCATCTCCAGATAGCGCTGCTCGGCTTCACCGCTGGGCCTGTCGTTGGTGGTCAGATAGGTGATCGTCACCAATTCAGAAGTGTCCACCTGAGCAGAACCGCCGCCGCTGCTGCCAGCAGAAGAACCGCCGTCGCCATTGCCGCCGCAGGCAGTAATTCCCATTACCATCGCTGCTGTCAGCAATACTGCCAACAATTTCTTTTTCATGTTTTTTCCTCCTACATAAAATTTTATAGTGAACTCCCTGTTGAGTTTACTAACATGATCACACCGCCGGCGTGCCTCAGCGCACATACCGGCCAAAGTTCGATCTCAGGTCTTATCCTTTCACCGCGCCCACCGTGATACCGCTGATGAAGTACCGCTGTACAAAAGGATAGAGAAGAACAATAGGGCCTGTGGCCAGCACTGCGTTCGCCATCTTTACGCCCTCCTGAGGAATATCTGTCAGGGTGACATACTGCCCTGCCACAGTGTTCCGAAGCATTTCGATCTTATTTACCACCTCATAGAGCATGAACTGCAGAGGTTTTACGTCCACCCTGGAACTTAAGAACAGAGAGGACTGATACCACTCATTCCAGTACCCCAGAGCCAGAAACAGGCCGATGGTGGCAAGCGCCGGCTTCATCATGGGCAGGATCAGCGAGATAAAGATCTTAAAGTCTCCCGCCCCGTCGATCTTGCCGGATTCCGTGATCTCATGGGGTATGGCTTTCACAAAGTTCTTCATCAGTATGATCAGCCACGGCGACATCAGCAGAGGCAGCAGCACCGCAAAATAACTGTCTCTCAGATGATAGGTCTGGGTCATCAGCAGATAATAGGGTGCGAGCCCCGCCTGGAACAGGCTGGTAAAATAAATGAAGAATGAAATGCCGTTCCTGAACGCAAAATCTTTTCTCTGCAGCGCATACCCTGTCATTGAAATAATGGACAGACCCAGCAGAGTTCCCACAAAGGTCAACAGGATCGTCAAAACATAAGACTTCCAGATCAGTCCGCCCTTTGTCACCATCTGATAGGCCTCCAGGCTGAAGTCCTTGGGCCACAGCTGCACGCCCTCCGCCCGGATCACCGATTCGCTGGTGAACGAAGAAGATATGATGATGAGGAACGGTATAATACAGCACAGGGAATACAATGTGATGAACACATAACCAAATCCCCGGATCACCTTATCGGACGTGCCGAGCTTTACTTTAGCGCCTGATTCCGCCATATCCAAGTTTTTCTTTTTCGCCATAACTGCCTCACTTCTGCGCATTTTCATGCGCCTCATTGATTTACTGCCATCTGTGCGGGCCAGTCCTTAGAACAAGGAATAGTCCGGATCGATCTTCTTCACAATTCCGTTGACTACCATAACGATCACAAAGCCGACTACAGACTGGTACAGTCCCACGGCGGAAGCTGTGGAGAAGTTAAACAGATTCACGGTAGCGCGGTATACATATGTCTCAATAATATCCGTAGTACTGTACAGCAGAGGATTCGTACCCACCACATTATAGAACAGGCCGAAATTACCTTTTACAATGCCGCCCAGAGCGAACAGCAGCAGAATGATGATCGTAGGCTTCAGGCTGGGAAGTATGATGTAGCGGATCTTCTGGAAGCCGTTAGCGCCGTCCACTCTGGCCGCCTCGATCGTCTCTGAGTCGATTCCCATGATAGCCGCAAAGTACACCACCGAATTGTAGCCCGTCTGCTGCCACAGGTAGATGATCACCAGCAATACCGGCCAGGCGCCCGGATTGGAATAAGGCTGCCACAGCGGTGCCCCCATCTTCTCCAGGATCCCGTTCACGAACCCGGTATCAAAATTTAACAGGTTGAACACCAGGATACCTACCAGCACCTGTGAAATAAAATACGGCAGGAACATGATCGTCTGGGATACCTTTTTAAACCACTTGCTGCGCATCTCATTCAGCAGAATCGCAACAAAGATCGCCAGCGCGTTGCCCAGCAGGATGAACGCCAGATTGTAAAGGATCGTGTTCCTTGTCAGCGTGAACAATTCGCCGGATTTGATCAGAAAGTCAAAATTGCCAAGTCCGATGAACTTACTGCCGAAAATACCGTTCCTGTAGTTATACTGCACAAACGCTACATAAATCCCCGGCAGCGGAGCATAACTGAATGCAAGGAAGAAAATAATAGCGGGCAGACACATCAAGATCAGAACTCTGTGCCGCCAGATCTTTTCCCTCAGGGTAAGCTTTTTCACCTGTACCGTAGCCGCCTGGGCTTCCTGCTTTTTTCGTGACATTGCGCTCACTCTCCTATCTGTGTTGCCTATCCATGTTGTACAAGTTGTCATTTTGCACATTTGCAACCGATTTCATAGTTTCATTAAATCACAGTTTGCCCCCCCAAGTCAAGTTTTTGAGATTAGTATTTTCATTTTTGTCAATAACACATAATTTCCCGTCCTGTATTTTATATATATTATCTAAATCCTGTTGCACAAAAAAAGCAGGAGTTCGTCCTTTCTCCTGCTTTTTTTTGCTAAATTTTGTCATTATTCTGTAATCGGTATCATATTATCTGCCGCCTGGCCGGGCAGGCCCGCTGCTCTCCCGTATCACCAGGGTAGGCGTCACCCGCTGAAGCTTTGGGACCTCTCTGCCCTCAGCCACCGCCACCGCCGTTTCCACCAGCTTCGTCCCAAAGCGCTCATAATTGTAGTCTATGCTGGTAAGGCTTGGAATCATATGATCTGTAATATAGGTATTGTCATAGCTGACAATGGTAATATCCTCCGGTATCCGGCAGCTGTGCTCCACAATGCTGCGGACAATTCCGGCGGCGGAAAAATCATTGATCGCGATGACCGCCGTAGGCACGATGCCCTGATCCAGCATCTCATTCATGACGCTCCGGGCGCCTGCCGCATCATAAAATCCGGTTTCCCGCACCAGCTCCCGGCGGAAATCGATCTGATGGCGCTGCAGAAGCTGCTTATAGCGCTGTACCTTTTCAAAGGTGGAGAGCACGTCCAGGCGTCCTCCTATCAGCGCAATATCCCTGTGGCCCAGCCCGATCAGATATTCCATCAGAAGATCCATTGTCTTCATGGCGTCGATCTGCACCTGATAGCACTGCGTCCCGTCCAGTTTTCCCGTGACTACCATGGGGGTCGCGCCAAGCAGACTGTTCACCAGCTCCACATACTCCACATTTGATACAAGGTCATCCACGCTTCCGCCCAGCTGGATCACCGCATCCACCCGCTGCTCATGAAGCATTTCCAGCTGCTTTTTTTCCTGTCTGGCCTCTCCCAGGGAGTTGCATAAAAGCACGGTGTAGCCCAGCTTTCTTGCGGCCAGCTCACACGCTACAAAGACCTGGGCGTAATAAGGGTTGCGCACATCCGCCGCTATGATGCCGATGATCTTGCTCCTGGTGTCGGAAAGCCCCCTGGCCATGGCATTTGGGCGGAAATTATATTTATCGATGATCTGTAGGATCCGCCTCTTTTTTTCCTGGCTTACATTGGCGCTCCCTGTAAGCACTCTGGAAACCGTGGCCGCAGAAACTTCCGCCTCCCTGGCTATATCATATATGGTGATCGCCTTTTCTTCCGCCGATCTGTCTCCGTCCATCTTTCCTCTTTTCTGACGTTTGAAAGTGTCATGATCAATTTGAAACCGTTCGTTTTATGAAATCGGTTTCTTATCTTAAATATAGGAAAAGAAGAAAAATATGTCAATAGAAAAAAAGGGAAAAGCGTTAAAAATC
>CANRMK010000070.1 GCA_947631715.1 uncultured Acetatifactor sp. | reverse complement strand
CCGGAGTTTTTAGGTCTGTCTTTCCCTACCATAGCGGGTTATAAGGCCAATGCGGCCATGATGCACTATGAGGCTGCCCCTGAAAGCTGCGCAGTGCTGAAGCCGGAGGGCATGCTGTTAGTAGATTCCGGCGGCCAGTATCTGGGCGGCACCACGGATGTGACAAGGACCATTGTGCTGGGGCCTGTGACGGAGGAGGAAAAGCTTCATTATACGGCGGTGGCGGCGGGAATGCTCCAGATGACCTATGCCCGCTGGATCCACGGGTGTACCGGGCGGAATCTGGATATCCTGGCCCGCCAGCCTATCTGGAATATGGGCCTTGACTACAAGTGCGGCACCGGACACGGCGTGGGCTATATCCTGAATGTGCATGAGGGCCCTCAGGGGCTTCGGTGGCGCTATACCCAGGGAGCCCAGGAGGCGGTGCTGGAGGCGGGTATGGACGTGACCAACGAGCCCGGCATCTATATTGAGGGCAGCCACGGTATCCGCATTGAAAATGTGATGGTGGCGGAAAATGACGTAAAGAACGAATACGGCCAGTTCATGCACTTTAAGACCTTGACCTGGGTGCCCATCGACATGGATGCCATCGACGAGAAGCAGCTGACGGAGACCCAGCGGGCGCTGCTGTATACATACCAGAGGCAGGTGTATGATAAGGTATCACCTTACCTGAGCGAGGAGGAGGCCCAGTGGCTGAAACAGGAGACCCGGGCGGATCAGACGGTCTTTCTGGAACATTCAAGAGGATAAATTATGTGCGATCGATCTGTTCTGATTGTCAAATCGGAATCCGGAGATTCCCGAGGAACAGATCGTTCCCATAGATCCGGGATATTATCCTGTCACATTATGCACAAGAGAGCTTGAGTTATGGAGGCGCTTGTTTTGAAAAAAATAGCAATTACCATTATAAAATTTTCAGGATTTTTTCTTGGGTGGGCAATATTAACTTCTATATTGCCGTTATCATCATCGGAAGACCCTGCTATATGGAGATTGTGGGCAGAAATTATGCCGCTATTATCAATAATAGCATTTACTCTCGCATTCTGGTTCATAGAAAAGAAAGAAGTAAAGTTACATTTATTTGATAATCCAACTAAGGGAGTGGTATTAGGAGCGATCACAGGGATTGTATGGTTGGCAATTCCCACTTTGATAATGTATATAACAAAGATCATTCATATTAACGGAAGTAACTCAATTAAACTGTTTCCTATTTGGTTGATAGCAGCATTTCTGAATGTAATTATGCAGGAACTTCTTGTTCGTGGCTATCTGTACCAAATGCTCAAGCAAAGATATAACATAGCTGCGGCTGCGATCGTTACAACAGCGCTCTTTACTGTATTGCATGGTGGGGCATTTGAAGTGGGTGTTATTCCCGTACTGAATGTACTTACTATGAGTTTACTTATGACAATGGTCCTTGAATACAGTGGTTCGATTATCGCACCGACTATAATGCACTTTGTATGGAATGGAATTGGGGGATTAGTTTTAGGCGGGGTATCGCTTGCAGATGACTATCCGAATTTATTTATTTTGACTTTCAATGGGAATGAGATTTTATCTGGTGGAACTTGCAAAATTGAGGGAAGCATTATTGTATTATTTGTCAATGTGTTCTTGATTGCTTTTTTTATGTTCTTGAAAAACGAACAAAGGGCAAAGTGATAACTTTAAGTTTGTCGAAATGATCATTACCACAATCACAACTGAATAAGTAATACAACACAGCGTCAGAGCGTATAGGAACCAGTATAGGAACCAGTCTATGCGCTTTATACCAGGGTTGACGTAAGTATTTTTCCATTTTATAATAAATATACCAGTTGTGCCAGTTCATTCAAAGGAAGAAAAACAAGAATGAAATGGATATTATCTTGTCTGTCCGTTCGGAGGCTGATCGATCGGAACATAAGAGCGAGGAGTCGTGAATATGAGAAGAGCAGCTGCAGTTTTAGTTGTCGTAACCAGTATTGTTTCCATGTTAATGACAGGGTGCGCCGGCGGGGAGAAGGCCATAAGCCTGGAGATGGACCGACTTCAAAGCAGTTCGGGAGAATTTCAATTTTATGACCTGGGATGGGAAAGCAGTCCCGATACGGTGCAGGAGACGCTGGGTATTGCCTTTGGACAGCCGGATACAGCCGGAGACTTCCAGATATACAGCGCGGAGAATGCGTACACATGGGATAACGAGACAGCTTCCATTACCTGTGAATACGGATCGGATAGATTATACACCGTTACGCTTCGCTTTATGCCCAGGGAAAGCGAAAGAGATCGATTCTGGTCGTCTTTGAAGGAGGAGTTGTTCAGCCTGTATGGCACGGTCGAGGAAAGTGTTCAGACCGGCGCTTCGGAAAACCTGAATATTACTTCGGAAAGCGAAAACTATTTGTGGGAGGATCCAAACAGCCAGGAAACGCTTTTGACTTTGTCAAGGTTCAGTTTAAACGGTGAATTTAAATACATCAGTTTGAGCGTATCTGTGAGTAAAAACCGGCTCCTTCAGAGTATACAATAATGGCATGCTCAGTACTTACGTATAAAATGTCGATCGGACGACTATTTGACAATGGAGATCATTACAAAGTATATGCAATATTCGTATCAACTTTCCGCTTAGTTTATTGAGTGACTGCAATAAAACTTTATATAAATAATATAAAATTTTGACATTATTTTTAGGAGAGTTTAAAGATGAACGAATTTATAAATCCACACGATATCTATGCCTTCAATTGGTTAGAAGGAACTGTCGAATGGGGCACGGTAAAATGCGTTCAACCGCTGGATGTTGAGGTGAGAAGCGAAAAGCGCGGCGATATTGTAAAAGAGGAATATATTTTTACGAACAACACCGCCAAGGATATCTTTACCCGCATTACCGATATTGGTATATATACTCCGTTTAACGATGATTACACTTCTGCCGAAGAATGTATGACAAACAAATGCCATACGCATATCTGGTGCGGTGGCGAAACAGCGTATGTTATGGCGCTGAGAATGGGCGGCGAAGCGCCGCATATGGGGCTTGTGCTTAACAGCGGTTCGATCGGCGGGTACAGTGTCGAGCGCGATATAAAAAGAGCAAGCAATGACAGGGGCGATTTCATTCTGCATCCGTCTCCGTTTTCACTTGCTCCGGGCGAAAGCTGCACAGTTTCATGGACGCTGTTCTTTCACGGCGGCAAGGAAGATTTTTATAGAAAAGCGGCTCGATATTGTGAAAAATTTCTTGATGTCCGCGCGGATAAATATGTGCTGTTCGGCGGCGAAACCTCGAATATTGAGATTCATACTAATTTTCCTTTTACGAAAAATGACGCTCAGATATTGCTCAATGATGAAGAAATAGATTTTACAGTCAATAATAATTCGCTTTTCTTTCAGACGGCAACCGATGTTTTCGGAGAATTGAAATATCAAATATGTATTGGCGGTGTTCACACATATCTGCGGCTGCTTGTTTTACCGCCGTTCACCGAGTTGGCAGCGTCGCGCTGCAGGTTTATCACAAAGAAGCAGCAGTACCGCAATGAAAGCAGCAGGCTTAACGGAGCATACCTGATCTATGACAACGAGAATGATTCGCTGTTTTATTCTACGGTCTATGATCATAACGGCGGTCGGGAACGGATAGGGATGGGGCTTTTGATCGCGTTGTATCTTCAGACGAAGTATGACGCGGACATGGGAAGATCGCTCTCAGATTATGCGGAATATGTGCAGCGGGAACTTGTAAATGAGGAAACGGGCGAAGTGTATAATGATTATATGCGGGACGACAGCTATAAGCGTTTGTACAACGCGCCGTGGTTCGCCCTGTTTTATGTCGAATTGTACAAATTGTATAGAAAGCGCGTTTATCTGACCACCGCATATAAAATCATAATGAATTATTACGCAAATGGCGGGGCGGAATTTTATCCGATAGAACTGCCGATAGCCGAATTGACAGATCTTATGAAATCCGAGGATATGAGCGTTGAAAAATTGACTGAGCAATTTCTTCGTCACGCAGACCGAATTGCCGAAACCGGAACAGATTATCCGGGTTCGGAGGTGAATTACGAGCAAAGCATAGTCGCTCCAGCGGCGGATATTTTGTTAAAGGCGTATATGCTCACAAATGATGAAAGATATCTTAACGCGGCAAAAAGGCAGATTGACGTGCTTGAATTGTTCAACGGATCGCAGCCGGATCATCATTTATATGAAACGGCGATCCGTCATTGGGACGGGTACTGGTTTGGAAAAAGAAGAATGTACGGAGACGTGTTCCCGCATTACTGGAGTGCGCTTACGGCAAACGTGTACTCCGATTATGCGCGGATCACTGGCGATAATGAATATCTGAAAAAAGCAGAATATTCTTTCAGAGGCGTAATGAGCCTGTTTATGCCAGACGGAAGCGCGTCCTGCGCATATGTTTATCCGGTAACAGTGAACGGTGAAAGGGCGGAATACTACGACCCGTATGCCAATGACCAGGATTGGGGTCTGTATTTTATGCTGAAACATCATATGGAATGCAGAAAAAATTAAATTAAATTTGCAACCCTTTATTGACTTTTAAAGGCATGTTTGAGATAATACAAAAGATGTTAAAAAATGTAAATCATGTGACAGCAGGATTTATGCAGGATGATCTAACAAAATAACAAAATAATAAGAAAAGAGGTAAAACAGATGGCAGAGATCAATTTGAGCAAGTATGGCATCACCGGCACCAGGGAGATCGTGTACAATCCGTCCTATGAGATGCTGTTTGAGGAGGAGACCGAGCCCGGTCTGGAGGGATATGAGAAGGGACAGGTCAGCGAACTGGGTGCAGTCAATGTAATGACCGGTATCTATACCGGACGTTCCCCGAAAGATAAGTATATCGTAATGGATCAGAATTCCAAGGACACCGTTTGGTGGACTTCCGATGAGTACAAGAACGACAACCACCCCATGAGCGAGGAGACCTGGGCGGCTGTAAAGGATATCGCTAAGAAAGAGCTCTCCAACAAGAGGCTTTTCGTAGTGGACGCTTTCTGCGGTGCTAACAAGGATACCCGCATGGCAGTGCGCTTCATCGTTGAGGTGGCATGGCAGGCTCACTTTATCAAGAACATGTTCATTCAGCCCTCAGAGGCAGAGCTTAAGGACTTTGAGCCTGATTTCGTTGTATATAACGCTTCCAAGGCAAAGGTTGACAACTATAAGGAGCTGGGCCTTAACTCCGAGACCTGCGTTGCTTTCAACATTTCCAGCAGGGAGCAGGTGATCATCAACACCTGGTACGGCGGAGAGATGAAGAAGGGCATGTTCTCCATGATGAACTACTATCTGCCGTTAAAGGGCATCGCTTCCATGCACTGCTCTGCAAACACCGATATGAACGGTGAGAACACCGCCATCTTCTTCGGTCTGTCCGGAACCGGCAAGACCACCCTTTCCACCGATCCCAAGCGTCTGCTGATCGGTGATGACGAGCACGGCTGGGACGACAAGGGCGTGTTCAACTTCGAGGGCGGCTGCTATGCAAAGGTGATCAACCTGGATAAGGATTCCGAGCCCGATATCTACAATGCCATCAAGAGAAATGCTCTTCTTGAGAATGTTACCCTGGATGAGAGCGGCAAGATTGATTTCAACGACAAGAGCGTGACCGAGAACACCCGTGTGTCTTATCCCATCGACCACATCGAGAAGATCGTCCGCCCTGTTTCCGCTGCACCTGCGGCTAAGAACGTGATCTTCCTGTCCGCTGACGCATTTGGCGTGCTGCCTCCTGTGTCTATCCTGACTCCGGAGCAGACCCAGTACTACTTCCTGTCCGGCTTTACCGCAAAGCTGGCAGGTACCGAGCGCGGCATTACTGAGCCTACCCCTACTTTCTCCGCATGCTTCGGCCAGGCATTCCTGGAGCTGCATCCCACCAAGTATGCAGAGGAGCTGGTAAAGAAGATGGAGGCGAACGGCGCTAAGGCTTACCTGGTAAACACCGGATGGAACGGAACCGGCAAGCGCATTTCCATCAAGGACACCCGCGGCATCATCGACGCTATCTTGAACGGCGATATCGAGAAAGCGTCCACCAAGAAGATCCCTTACTTCAACTTTGAGGTGCCCACCGAGCTGCCCGGAGTGGATACCAACATTCTGGATCCCCGGAATACCTATGCTGACGCTTCCCAGTGGGAGGAGAAGGCAAAGGATCTGGCCCAGAGATTTTTGAAGAACTTTGCAAAGTACGAGGGCAACGATGCAGGCAAGGCTCTGGTATCCGCAGGTCCTCAGGCATAAAGCTGGAAAAATATTCTGTTGTATTTGTGCCTCATATTGGTTATAATAGAATTAACCTGAAATGTGCGATAACTCCTGTTCGTTTTTGAACCTACATTTACTTTAAACGGGATTCCTATATTGTCAGGCGGCTGTCAAGCCCTCACTCGAAAGAGGATTGCAAGGGAAGACAAAAACCTGTCTGCGGTCACCCACCTAGCGCTGCTAGGAGTCAAAAAACAGGAGGCGGCATTTTGGGGATAAAGACAGAAGAAAAGAGCAGTCCGAACGGGCTGCTCTTTTATGGTAAGCGGAGGGCGCAGTATTGGGACGTGACAGATGGGGACTGAACAAGTCCCAGAGAATGCAGATGAAAGCTTACATATGTCTGTTGGGAATTCTTTTGATCATTGTGCTTGTTTTGGGGAAACTGCTGTTTTTTTCAGGGAGGCAGGATGAGAGGGAGCCTGGCGGCCCTGCGCCTGATGTGACTGCCACGCCCCATATACCGGTGGTCCGCACATTGACCAATGTCTGGATCCTGGAGCAGCAGGAGGACGGCGTTATCCTTTTCCGGGACGGGAACAGGGAGCAGTACCTTTTTGAGGGCGCAGACGATGCCCCAAAAGGAGAAACGGCGCTCTATCAGCCGGAGACGCCCATCCAGGAGCAGCTGGCGGACGTGGAGCTGACGGACGGGAAAGTGACGAACATCACGGTAAGATCAGAGAAGATAAGCGGCAAGGTCCTCAGTGCGGACGAGAGCGGCGTTGAGATAGAGGGGTACGGGAAGATACCCCTGGCAAAGGATTACAGGGGGTACCGCCTGTATGGAGGACTTGCGGTGTGTACGGCAAAGGACCTGCTCTTTGGCTATGACAACGCAGATTTCTGCATGGATAACGGTGAGATCTGCGGAATCCTCATGGCGCGGGAGGAGGCGATGGAATCCATCAGAGTGCTGATCAAGAACTCGAACTATGAGGGAATCTTTCACCAAAAGCTGGAGCTTACATCGGATGCCTCCTACACCGTGATTTATGGAGAGGAGGACAGCGGCGACCGGGAGACATATGCCCCGGGGGAGGTCTTTTCCATAGAGGCGGACGATGAGCATTTCCGGGAGGGCAGGGTCTTTGTGGTGCCGGACGTGCTGACGGGAAGGATCCTGCTGGACAATGTAGGCCGGAGCCAGGGGAAGCCCTCATACCGGGGGCGGATGGAGATCATTTCGACGGATCAGGGAATGGTGCTCATCAATCAGCTCCCCCTGGAAGAATATCTCTATCAGGTAGTGCCCAGCGAAATGCCCTCCGGCTATCCGACGGAGGCTCTGAAAGCCCAGGCAGTCTGTGCCAGGACTTACGCCTACGGACATATGCTGCATGCGGGATACCCCCAGTACGGCGCGCATGTGGACGATAGTACTTCCTATCAGGTGTACAATAATATCGCGGAGCATGAAAGTACAAATACGGCGGTGCGCGAGACTTACGGACAGCTGCTCTATACGCCGGACGGCAGCCTGGCGGAGACCTATTATTATTCCACCTCCTGCGGCGTGGGGAGCGATGAGACCGTGTGGAAGACGGAACGAATGTCCCAGATCCCTTATCTTGAGGCGAAGAGCTTAAGCCGCAGCTCCATGGCCCGGGAAGTGTCGGCCATGTCTGACGGCATTGAGCCTCCGAAAGACGACATTGGCGCCAGGCTTCAGGACGAAAAGACATTTGCCGATTTTATCACGTCCGTGAATGAGGATGACTTTGAGGCGGGGGAAGGCTGGTACCGGTGGGTCTATAACGTGGAAAAGCTGGACACAAAGCATATGGAAGAGGTGCTGAAGGACCGGTATGCGGCCAACGAAAAACTGATCCTGACTTTGGAGAACGGAGAGTATGTGAGCAAAAAGATCGGGAAGCTCGGGAAGGTAAAGGATCTCTATATCGAAAAGAGAGGCGCCGGAGGTGTGGCGGAGGAGCTTGTGATCGTATCGGAGGGCGGCACTTACAAGGTGATATCGGAACATAACATACGTTATGTATTGAACGACGGGAAAAGCCTCGTGGAGAAGCAGGATCATAGCAGCGTGCAGAGCCCAACTCTGCTTCCCAGCGGCTTTTTTGTGATCGCCACTGGAAAAGAGAAAGGAAATGTGGTAGCATATACTCTAGCCGGGGGCGGCTTTGGCCACGGCGTCGGCATGAGCCAGAACGGCGCAAGGCAGATGGCGCAGAGCGGCTTTCAGGCTGGGGACATCCTGCTGTTCTTCTATGCGGGGTGTGAGATCAGAAATGTCTATGAGTAGGAGAACGGTGCGGTGCTAAAGCTCATTGCGACCCTGATGGATTTCTCAGGGGAAATGAAGAAACGGAATATCAACGCCTATGCGGCCAGTATCGCTTTCTTTTTCTTTTTGTCGGTGGTGCCGATGCTGATGATGGTATGTACCATCATTCCCTATACGCCGCTGACGGAGGAGGACCTGGTGACGGCTGTGACGGAGATCACGCCGGAAATGGTGGACCCGCTGGCGGAAAGCGTGATCAGCGATGTCTATGACAAATCGGCGGGAATCCTGTCGGTGGCTGTCATCGCCACTGTCTGGTCAGCTGCAAAGGGCGTGATGGCGCTGATGCAGGGGTTGAATGCTGTCAACGGCGTGGAGGAGAAGCGGAATTATTTTGTGGTCCGGCTCATTGCCTCTTTTTATACGGTGGTGATGCTGTTGGTGGTGATCCTGTCCCTGTTCCTTATGGTATTCGGGAATCAGCTTGTGAATCTGGCGCTGTATCGGATCCCGCACATGCGGCAGGTAGTCTCTTTCGCGATGAATTTCAGATTTCTCCTGGTATGGTTTATCCTGACGCTTTTGTTCGCGGCGATCTATGCCTATGTGCCTGACCGGAAGCTTAAGTTTAAGGAGCAGGTCCCCGGGGCGGTATTTTCTGCAGTGATGTGGAGCGTGTTCTCCTGGGGCTTTTCCCTTTATGTGACATACGGAAATTCCTATGGTATTTACGGCAGCCTTGCCATTATCATCATCGTGCTTCTGTGGATGTACTTCTGCATGTACCTGATGCTGATCGGCGCATACATAAACCGGTATTTTAACGACAG
>CANRMK010000069.1 GCA_947631715.1 uncultured Acetatifactor sp. | reverse complement strand
TATCCTTTTACAGCCTCCTCGCAGCTTTGCCGTTTTATTCTAGCACACTTCCCGAGTCCAAACAAGGACAGGCTGTAGCTTCTTTTAAATTTCAGAAATTATCCGAATGTCTCCCGGAAATATCACAATATGTGCTTTATTATCGGAGAAAAAAGTTGTATACTGATATACGAAAGCAGCAATGCGGGCATTTTATTCGGAAATCCAAAAGAGTATGGCCACATCGGAAAGGACAGAACAAATGAAACTCAAAGACGCTATTGCAAGTCTCTCCCATGAACACCCGGAAGACGAACTGACTCCTTTATACACTCCATGGGGTGAAAAGCTCAAAGAAGAAAAGGATCCCGCGGTGTGGCAGGAATATCCAAGACCTCAGCTTAAACGGGAAGACTTCCATATACTGAACGGGCGCTGGAGCTATGCTTTTACGGAGACAGAGCTGACACCAGGACAGCCCCTAAAAGCGGACGGGGATATCCTCGTGCCCTTTTCTCCGGAATGTCTGCTGTCCGGCGTGGGCAGGCAGTTAAAGCCCGGTGAGTTTCTCTGGTATGAACGGCGCATCAGCTTCACCCGGGAGGAGCTGGCAAAAAAAGCGGCAGGCATGCGGTGTATCCTGCATTTCGGCGCGGCAGACCAGCAGGCGGAAGTATATGCCGACGGCCGGGAGCTCGTGGCCCACATCGGAGGATATCTTCCTTTCTCTGCTGACCTTACCGATCATGTATCGGAAGAGGCTCTCCTGCTGCAGGTCAGGATCCGGGACGACAGCGATACCTCCTACTTTACCCGCGGCAAGCAGACCTTGAAGCGGGGCGGTATGTTCTATACGGCCCAGAGCGGCATCTGGCAGACTGTCTGGTATGAGTGGGTGCCCGCAAATTATATCAGTGCCATCCGCATCACGCCGGACTTTGACAAAAAACAGGTCACGATAGAGCTTGCATCGCCCAGGGAATTTACCATGGTCACGTGCACGGTCCAGGAGCCCAGCAGCCAATTTACCATAGACGGCCCCATATCTGGCGGCTGTCCCTTCCCCGGCAGGAACGGAAAGCCTCCCCGCAGCCTCACCGGCGTGTCTGTCACTATGGAATCCTCCAGAGCAGGCACTCTGATCCTGACGCTGCCGGAGGACGGGTTCTTTCCCTGGATGCCGGAGGCACCCTATCTTTACGGTGTCACGATCCATGCAGATGAGGATGTGATCCACAGCTACTTTGCCATGCGGTCCTTTACCGTGGAGCCGGATAAGGCCGGAATGCCCCGCTTCTGCTTGAACCATACCCCTTATTTCCTCCATGGAATCCTGGATCAGGGTTACTGGTCCGACGGCCTCATGACCGCTCCCTGCGACGAAGCCTTTGTCTATGACATATCCCTGGCCAGGGATATGGGCTTTAATATGCTGCGCAAGCATATCAAGATCGAGCCCCTGCGCTGGTACTATCACTGTGACCGGCTGGGCATGGCCGTGTGGCAGGATATGGTCAGCGGCGGCACTACCTACCATATGCCCCTCGTCTGTTATCTTCCCACTCTGTTCCCCCATATGAGCGCCCACACCCGCGACGATCATTACCGCCTGTTCTCCCGGGCAGATCAGGAGGGCAGAGATTCCTGGGAGCAGGAGTGTATGGCCGTGCTGGAGCATCTCTACAGCGTGCCCTCCGTCTCCGCCTGGGTCCCTTTCAATGAGGGCTGGGGGCAGTTCGATGCCGCACGGATTGCCCAGATGATCAAAGAAAAAGACCCCACCCGTCCGGTGGACCATGCCAGCGGCTGGTTCGACCAGAAAGGCGGGGACTTCCGAAGCGTCCATAATTATTTCAGGCCCCTTAAGGTAAAGCCGGATGGCCGGCGCGCCTTTGCCATCACCGAATACGGCGGATTTGCCTGCCGCATTCCGGAACATTCCAGCGTAGACCGCATATACGGCTATCGGAAATTCCCCGGTCCGCAGGAAATGGCAGCCGCTTACGAAGAGCTGACAAAAAAGCACCTGTTCCCGCTTGTGGAGAACGGTCTGAGCGCAGCCGTCTATACGCAGCTTTCCGATGTGGAAGAAGAGGTCAACGGCATCGTGACCTATGACAGAAAAGTGGTAAAGCTCAATGCTCCCCAGAAGCAGGAGCCTCCTGAGACATGACGCTTCCCTGCGCCATACGCCCTGCCAGCACTTTCTGTACATGGAAGAAAGCAGGGATCAGGAATGCGTCCGCAAAAATCCAGGCAATCGGGCTTCCCATAGCCACACCTGGGAAACCGAACATGGGAACCAGTACGAACCCCGCAAGGGTTCTGGCCGCCATCTCGAACACGCCCGCCAAAATGGCAAAGGTCGGAAATCCCATGCCCTGGATCAAAAATCTTATAATATTCACCAGCGCCAGCGGGAAATAAAAAGCGGCGTTTACGATCAGGAACAGACGCACATTATCGATAATGGCTGTCTCCGACACATCCAGGAACAGAGCCGCCAGGCTTCTGCCCAGGAAGATGCTCACGAGCAGTGCGATCACCGCATACCCTGCCCCCAGGAGAATACAGGATTTCAGGCCCTGACGGATCCGGTCCGGCTTTCCGGCGCCAACATTCTGTCCTCCGTATGTAGCCATGGTGGAGCCCATAGCGTCAAAAGGGCAGGCCAGGAAACCGCCGATGCGCCCAGCCGCTGTCACTGCAGCCACTGCATCGGATCCCAGGGTGTTGGTAGCGCTCTGCAGGATCACACTTCCGATAGCCGTAATGGAATACTGAAGCCCCATAGGGACACCCATGCCGCAGAGGACCCGCATCATATGGGAATCCGGCGTCCATTCCCCTTTTTGTATCCGCAGGATCTCGAATTTCATCACCATAAAGATCAGACAGCACAGCCCCGATATGCCCTGAGAGATCACGGTGGCCCAGGCAGCCCCCTTTACTCCCATCTGCAGATTGATGATAAAGAACAGATCCAATCCAATATTCAGAAACGATGACATCAAAAGAAAGATCACCGGCGTTTTGCTGTCCCCCAGCGCCCGGATCACGCCAGAAGTCATATTATAGAGAAATGTCACCGGAATCCCCAGAAAGATCACCCATATATAGTCATAAGATCCGTCTATGATGTTCTCCGGCGTCTGCATCCAGATCAGAATCTGTCGGCAGAGAACTGTGGTCAGCACCGTTATGACCGCAGCGAACGCAGCGGACAGCCAGATGCAGTTTGCCACATAGCGCCGCATACCGGGATAATCCCCTGCGCCGAACTTATGGGAGACGGGGATAGAAAAGCCGCTGCATATGCCCATGCAAAAGCCTATGATCAGAAAATTGATGGAACCCGTGGCGCCTACCGCCGCCAGATTATCCGTTCCCAGAAACCGTCCCACAATCAGAGTATCCACCAGACTGTAAAACTGCTGGAACAAAAACCCAAAGAACAGGGGAATGGAAAATCCCAGAATCAGCTTCATGGGAGAACCCACAGTCATATTTTTTGTCATTTTAATCTAATCTCCATTCCAATTTCAATCGAATCTCGTTTACGGAATTTCAGTATGCCCGCGCTTTCTATCCTTTAATGGTTCAGAAAAGCGTCCAACACATTGATATTTTTCGCCATGCGCAGGATCGTGTTGGTCTCCTGACGCATGTAAGTCTCCAGGGCCGCTGTCTCTTGCGCCGTAAATCCCTTGCTGCTTATCATCTTATAATCGGAAAGCCGCCCCTCTGCACTGCATTCGCCCTGCGTAAAGAGCACGTAGATTTCCCTCTTTCCATTGCTGTTTACTATGGAGGAAACCGACATTTTCATTTCACTGCTCATTGCGGGGCTCCTTTCCCATTGTCGCCGACGTGCCGCCTGTGCTTCCGCTGTTCCGTCCAAGATTCCTGAACCACGGAAAGGCAAGCGGCCATACTGCCGCGGCAAAGAACACGATCATACAGTAGCGCATCGCAGTTGCCGGCCCTTCCGGCAGGATTGCCCGAAGCGGCGCCTTTAGCCCTGCCCTGAGCGCCATCAACAGTGCAAACCCCAGTATTGTTTTTACAGCCTGTACCCACCGGACGGCATCTGTCCGAAACCGGATAAATCTATCATCCAGCCATTTGGCGATCATCATTCCCGCCAGGCAGCCCAGCATGGTATAGGCATTTTTCACTCCGGCATGAAGATTTTCTGTATCCACATCCGCCGGAAAACGGTAATAGGTCACAAATGCCCAGTAGGCCACGGCGGCGGTGAGAGAAACGAACAGCAGCCCCCACAGGCAGGCCGGTCTTTTCCCTCCAGCCGTTATGACCGGCCGGAGCCCAACGGCAAGCGCCAGCGCCAGCACAAAAGAAACAGATACGTCCAGGGGCGTATGACAGCCCAGATACATTCTGGAAAACGGTACCAGCAGCATCAGGACTACAGCCACGGCTCTGATCTTTTTATTCTTTGTCATCAGGATCACACAGGCCATGGTTCCCACAATATTCTGCGTGTGTCCCGAGGGAAACGAATAGCCTGCGGCGGCCGCTCTTGCGCTCTCAACGATAGTAAAATCCGGATCGAGCACCCACGGCCTCGGGATCCTGAACCACAGCTTTAGGAACTGGTTGCACAGTGTGCCAAGGAATCCCACCAGCAGCACATAATAGCCGTCCCGCTTATCCACGCACCAGAATATTGTAATGGCCAGCATAATAAAAAAGATCTCATCGCCGCCGTATGTGATCACCGACATAAAAGCCGACAGGGCCGGGGTACGGACGCTCTCCAGTAAACGCAAAAAATCCATGTGGCCTCTCCTCTCCGAAATACAAGTGCATTATAACAGGTGCGCGCACCTGGCGCAAGCTCAATCAGACCATAAAGTCCCGGCCGGCGGCACGGCGTATCTTCCGCATCATCGGCAGTCAGTCTGTGCCGCATAAACCCCCAGGCATCCGTGCAGACACCTGGGGGTTGTCACGATATCCGTTGCGAAGTTTTCATTCCCTGCACCGTTTCCCATTCAGGCAAACGGATTCTCTGTGGGATAAGGAATGCTCTTGGGCTGATTGTAGTTCAAATCTTCCACAGGCACGCCGATATACTTGAACACTTCATACAGAGCCTTTCCAAAATGCCCGAATGCGACAGCGCCATGGTGAGGATAATTCTTCTCGATCAGCACATGGCGGTAGAAACGTCCCATTTCAGGAATCGCAAACACACCGATGCCGCCGAAGGACCTGGAGGCAACAGGAAGTACCTCGCCCTGGGCGATGTATGCCCGCAGCTTACAGTCAGCAGTAGACTGCAGGCGATAGAACGTGATATCACCGGGGGCGATATCGCCCTCCAGGGTTCCGTTCGTCACCTCTACAGGCAGATTGCGCGCCATGATCTTCTGGTATTTCATGCTGCAGGACGCCAGCTTTCTGGAACAGGTATTGCCGCAGTGGAAGCCCATGAAAGTATCCTTGTGAGTGTAATTGTACTTTCCTTTGATGGATTCCTCGTACATGTCCGCCGGAACGGAATTGTTGATGTCCAGCAGAGTGACAGCATCGTTGCTGACACAGGCGCCGATGAACTCACTGAGACAGCCATAAATATCCACTTCACAGGAGACCGGGATTCCCATGCCGGTGAGCCGGCTGTTTACATAGCAGGGCACAAAGCCGAACTGGGTCTGGAACGCGGGCCAGCATTTTCCTGCGATAGCCACATATTTGCGGTATCCCTTATGCTCCTCCACCCAGTCCAGCAGAGTAAGTTCATACTGCGCCAGCTTCGGCAGCACTTCCGGCTTCTTATTGCCGGCGCCCAGCTCCTCCTCCATTTCCTTAATCTTGGCAGGGATCCTCTCATCACCTGCATGTTTGTTGAACGCCTCGAAGAGATCCAGTTCGGAATTCTCTTCAATCTCAACGCCAAGATTGTACAGCTGCTGAATCGGTGCGTTGCAGGCCAGGAAGTTCAAGGGTCTGGGGCCAAAGGAGATGATCTTCAGATCATGCAGTCCCACAACAGCTCTTGCAATCGGTACGAACTCATTGATCATGTCAGCGCATTCTGCTGCGGTGCCCACGGGATATTCGGGTATGTATGCTTTCACTCCGCGCAACTTCAGATTATAGCTGGCATTTAACATACCGCAGTAGGCATCCCCTCTTCCGTCCATCAGGTCTCCCTGGCTCTCCTCCGCTGCTGCAATGTACATGGCCGGGCCGTCAAAATGCTTGGCCAACAGGGTCTCGGAAATCTCAGGGCCAAAGTTGCCCAGATATACGCAGAGTGCATTACATCCGTTATTTTTTATATCCTCCAATGCCTGAACCATGTGGATCTCACTCTCTACGATGCATATAGGGCATTCATAAATATCATCTGCTCCATATTTCTCCGTGTACGCCGCGACCAGAGCCTTTCTTCTGTTCACGGACAGGCTTTCGGGAAAGCAGTCCCGGCTCACAGCTACAATGCCGATTTTTACCTGTGGTAAATTGTTCATTTCAAAACCTCCTGTTATATTATTATTTTTAGTTCTTTTTTGACACATCAGTTGTTTTTACTCATATCGTCAAACAGGCCTCTGCAGGCCGGATAGATCTTTCTGAATTCTTCATAACGTCTGTTATATTTTTTTGCCAGTATAGGATCAGGCTCCACTGTATCCACGATCTTCACCACTTTCGATGCAATTTCCTCCACACTTCCATATTCTCCGCAGGCGACAGCCGCCAGCATGGCTCCGCCCATGGCAGGCCCCTCTTCGCTTTCAATTACATCTACTTTTAAATTCAGTACATTTGCAATAATCCTTTTCCAGAGAAGACTTTTGGCGCCGCCTCCACAGATCTTCGTGCGCTTTAGGTCGATCCCCAGACTCTTCGCAACCTCAAGAGAATCCCGCAGCCCAAACGCCACGCCCTCCAGCACCGCCTGGGTCATATCAGCCCGAGTGGTATCCATGGTCATACCCAGAAAAACCGCTCTGGCATTGGGATCGTTATGGGGCGAGCGCTCTCCCATTAAATAGGGCAGAAAGTAAACATGATTCTCCCCCAGCCTTTCAATCAAAGACTGTTCCCCGGCATAATCCTTTGTTCCGATGATCTCATCCATCCACCATTTATTGCAGCTGGCTGCGCTGAGCATACAGCCCATAAGATGGTAATGCCCGTCCGCATGGGCAAAGGAATGCAGAGCATTGAACCGGTCTACACCAAAATCCGCCGATGAGATAAAGATCGTACCGCTGGTGCCCAGAGAAATATTACACATGTTATTTCCGACAGTCCCCGTGCCCACCGCCGCCGCGGCATTGTCTCCTGCGCCTGCTGCCACCACTGTGGTCTCAGGAATCCTCAGCTGTGCCGCGATTTCTGGCAGTATAGTTCCCACTTTCTCATAGCTTTCATGGCATTTGGGCAGCTGTTCCATACGGATCCCGCAGATATCGCACATTTCCCCTGACCAGCGCCTGTTCTTTACGTCAAACAAAAGTGTCCCGGAAGCGTCTGATACGTCCGTACAATGAATCCCCGAAAGCCTGTATGCTATATAATCCTTTGGAAGCATGATCTTCGCGATCCGGCTGAAATGATCCGGTTCATGCTTTTTCAGCCACAGAAGCTTCGGCGCTGTAAATCCCGCGAAAGCTATATTGGCAGTGTATTCCGACAGCTTTTCCTTTCCCACTACAGTGTTGAGGTATTCCGTCTCCTCTGCGGTTCTCCCATCGTTCCAGAGAATCGCAGGACGGATCACCTTATCTTCCCTGTCCAGGATCACCAGGCCATGCATCTGTCCGCCGAAGCTGATCCCCGCCACCTGAGATTTATCTGCTTTCTCCAGCAGTTCTCTGATTCCTGCGATTGTCTGCCGAAACCAGTCCTCAGGATTCTGTTCCGACCAGCCGGGCTCAGGAAAATACAGCGGGTATTCTTTAGAGACAACATTCACGATCTTTCCCTGACTGTCCATCAGCAGAAGCTTAACTGCCGATGTCCCCAGATCCACGCCTATGTACAGCATTGCCTGCCTCCTTGATACGGTTCTTACGTTCTGTATTCTATATTTCCATGATACCTATTCCGATAAAAAAATCAAGTAGATTCCGTAAAAAGTTTCAAGACCTTTTCCAAAGGAATACAAAGAGCCCAGGCAATATGCCTGAGCCCTTTGAAAATAGCGCTTGTGAAAATAGATTCGCAGTCTCCTTAACCCAATAAGGACAGAACACCCTGATTGGACTGGTTGGCCTGTGCCAGCATTGCCTGACCGGCCTGCGCCAGGATATTGTTGTTGGAATATTTCACCATCTCAGTAGCCATATCGGTGTCGCGGATCTGGCTCTCTGCGGAGGTGGTGTTCTCCACAACGTTGTCCAGGTTGTTGATGGTGTGCTCCAGACGGTTCTGGACTGCACCAAGTGCGGACCTCTGGGTGGAAACCTTCTGGATCGCGTCAGCAATGGTATCGATAGCGGACAGTGCGTTGGTATCGTCTGCGCCGTCCACTCTCAGGCCGTTAATGCCTAAGCCTCTCGCGCTCATCGCTTCAATATCCACGGAGATCTGGTTCTCCTCGGTGGAATCTGCGCCTACGTGCAGGCTGAGGGTCATGGTGTCGGAGATGTCAACGTCTTCCTTTCTGGATATAGTAAGAACATTTTTCCAATCTGTGTACGTTTTCTCCACATCAGAATCACCAGCAGTATGAGTTACATCTGCAGTTGCCGTAGCCGTCAAATTTCCCAAATCATCTGTCTTTGCAAATGCGACGATTTCTTCAGACACAACAGGATCTCCTATCTTCTCATCCTTGCTTCCATCATCGTCATCTCCCTTGTATGCCTGAGCGGTTTCTTTGCCGACATACTCCACCTTTACATCATACTCACTTCCCAACAGTTTCTGCAAATCTGCCAGCGACTTAAAGGTATTGGCATCCAAATCTGTCTTTTTTGCATCATAGGTATAGGTCTTTCCATCAATGGTGATAGTATCGCCATCTTTTAGATTTGTGATATCAAACTCAGCCGATTCTCCAACTGCTGCAGTAAGCTCCTCCTCTTTTAAGACAGTCATTCGGGCAGCTTTAGCAGTTCCAGCATCCTGCGCTGACTGGAACTCCATCTTCTGCACTGCGTTTTTCGTGCTGTCCGTCTTGGTTCCATCCAGTTTGGATTCTACGGACAGCCGCCCAGTTTTGTCGGAAGAGGCCTTAAACACTTTGCTCAATTCACTGTCGGCGTTGATAGCATCCGCAATATTCTTTGCGGTTGCTTTGGCATCAGCACCGGTCTTAAAGGTTACATCCTTGGTTCTGGTGTTGCCGTCCTCGTCCAAGTAGGTGATAGTCACGGTATCCTCGGTACCTGCGCCCAGATTCTTTGTCGCGTTACTGTCATCTACGGTAGCAGAAAAAATGTTTCCTCTTGCCCCTTTGATGATCGCATCCTGGATTTTTCCGTTAATCAG
>CANRMK010000068.1 GCA_947631715.1 uncultured Acetatifactor sp. | reverse complement strand
AATTAAATTTGAAGATCCTCTGACAGATCTTGTAGGCGCGGACAGAGATTTTTCGTCCTCCCCGCCCCGGCAGATTCATAGTCCCTCCCATGATGCCGCTGCGCATCCAGGCGAACAGGCTCCTGTCCCTGCTCTTCATATACCGCCACAGATCCTGCTTCTTCTGCAGATTCTCCTCCGTTCCGGATCGGATCAGGAGCACCGACGAGACTGTGGTGATGATTTCCAGATAATTTCTCATATACTGGTATCTGCGCTTGTTCCTGACAAGCTCCGGCTTTTTCTCCACAAGATAATCTATCATCAGTTTATTGACTTTCAGCTGCTGGTCAATGCGCGAGATCATCACGTCCTCATTTACGGACTGATCCTCCCGCCCGATATAATAGCGGTAGAAATTCACGTCCAGATAGTACATGTTCTGCACATAGGGCAGCGGCTCGAACACATAGAGATTGTCCACATAAAAGGTGTGTTCCGGCAGCTTAAGCCCGCAGTCCCTGAGAAGCTTCGTGCGGAAGATCACGGAATGCATCAGGATATAGTGGCCTTTCAGGAAATGGTGGCACTCATCCCAGGTGAACATCTTTTCCTGGGGAAGCGTATGCCGGTAGCGGATCACCTTTTTGCGCCTCTCCCCCTCTTTTTCGTAGACATAATTGCAGATCAGCATGTCCAGGGCCTTATCCCCTCCGGCCAGCTCCCGGAGCGTATCCAGGACCTTTTCATAGGCGTCCTGCTTTACCCAGTCATCGCTGTCCACCACCTTGAAATAAAGTCCCGATGCCGCCGCTATTCCCGCGTTCACTGCGGATCCGTGCCCGCCGTTCGCCTGGTGCACCACTCTCACTATGGTGGGGAACCGGGCCGCATACTCGTCGGCGATCTCCGGCGTCCGATCCTGTGTGGAGCCATCGTCCACAATGATGATCTCCACATCTTCACCGCCCGGAAGCAGGGAATCAATGCACTTTCTCATATATTGTTCTGAATTGTAGCAAGGTACCGCGATTGATAACAGCTTCACTCTTTTCCTCTTTTCCGCCGCTTTTTATAGCAGCCCCCGTTTTGTTACGGCTTGTTGTAACAGTTCAGCCCCTCCATCGTATTCAGCCCGGTACTGTCGATGTTCTCCCGGCAGACCGTTGGAGCACGTCGGCACTTGGCGAGGTACTCTCGAGCCTAGTGTCCGTTACGTGCGGAGCCGAGCGGAAGCGCGTCTGCCGGGAGAACATCGGCAGTACCGGGCGTGACTTGCAGGGGAATGGCTGAACTGTTACGGCTTGTTTCTAAGCCCTCTATTCCATATTTTCCCTGCCCTGTTTTATGAAAAGGTACTTCGTGTAGGCGCCAAAAGCCGAGGGAATCGGATACTTTTCCCCGGCCTCCCCGGGCTCGATGTAGAGCCAGTCCTCCGTCTCCGCCCCGGGCTTTCTGGGCTCCAGCTCATCTACCCTGACCATATACCCTTTCATATGCCATTCCCTGTGGGTAAAAATATGCCTGGCGTCCTCTAACGGCTGGATCCGCAGGACTTTGATGCCATTGCGGTCCAGGTACGCCGCCACTTCCTCCGCCGTGCGGGAACCCTCCATGGACGGGAACTCGTACATTCCCGCCAGCAGCCCTCTCCCGGGCCGCCTGCGCAGCACCGTCCGGTTCTCGTCCCGAATGAGCAGGATCGTCTTTTGCTCCACCCGTCGCGGCTTCTTTGGGGCTTTCCCCGGGCAGGAAGCCTCCTTTCCCTCCAGATGGGCCACACAGGATCCGCTCAGAGGACATTTCCCACAAAGGGGAGCGCCGTTGGGAATGCACACACAGGCGCCCAGCTCCATCATGGCCTGGTTAAAGTCTCCGGGCCGGTCCTCCGGGATCACCCGGCGCAGCTCTTCCTCCACCCATGTCTTCACTTTCGGGTCCGTCACAGGCCTTTCCTCCCCGGTAAGCCTTGCCGTCACTCTCAGCACGTTGCCGTCAACCGCCGGGACCGCCCTTTTATAGGCAATGGACGCCACTGCTCCCGCCGTATAGCTGCCGATGCCTTTCAGCCTGAGCAGCTCCTCATAGGAGTCCGGCATTCTGCCTCCGTATTCCTCCACGATCTGACGGGCAGCTGTCTGAAGATTGCGGGCCCTGTTGTAATATCCCAGCCCCTCCCAGAGCTTCAAGAGCTTTTCCTCCGGCGCGTCCGCCAGCGCCTGAATATCCGGCAGGGCTTTCATGAACCGCTCAAAATACGGTTTTACCGCCTCTACCCTCGTCTGCTGGAGCATGATCTCCGACACCCAGACTCTGTAGGGCGCCGGATCCTCTCTCCAGGGGAGGATCCGCCTGTTTTCATCATACCACATTAAGAGCGGTTTTGGAATGGAGGAAAGCACATCAATACTTAAGGTTTCCTTAACATATGCTGAATTTTCCGAAAGACAGCCCTTTTCCCCGTCCGGCCCAAGCGCCACCCTCACCGGCCGGCCGATCTCCATGGAATCTTCCGTCACCCGGCAGTCGTAGGCAAGCACCTCCACCCCCGCCTGAGCCGCGCTGCAGAGCGCATCCGCAAATTCGGGATGCGTGTCCCGGTTCGGAGTAAAGTATTTCACTCCCTCCATCTGAATCACGAATAGCAAAAGTGCGCGGCAGCCCTGGCGCTTTGCCGCAGTCAGTTCCTCCACGTGCTTGACCGCCCGTTCAGACGGGGCGTCCGGGAAGCGCACCACTCCGTCCTCCTCCAGCGTAACGCCCTTTACCTCTATAAAGACTTTCTCGGTCCCGGTCTCCACGTAAAAGTCGAACCGGGAACTCCCAAATTTCGTCTCGGGCCGGATCTGCACCGCATCGGGGAACAGTCCCCCGGCCCTCAGCCACTCCTCCACCGCCCTGTTCGGGGCCTGGGAATCCATATTGATCAGCCGTTTTCCCTTTTCCACCGCCACCAGGTCATACGCCGTTGACCGATTCGGGGAGGAGGACTTCTCAAGATAGACTGTGGCTCCTGCCACAAGAAGCTCCCGGCATCTTCCGGTATTTTTTACGTGTACCGTCTCCGTCCGCCCGTCCAGTTCCACTCGGGCGATAAACCGGTTGGGCCGCTCAAGGAAGCGGGCCTTTACGATAGATCCATAGTGCATCGGATATTCTCCTTATATCTGCGCCCAGGCCGTCCACGCCGCCACCATGGAGAGCCTCAGCTGTACCTGCAATAGCGTATCTCTCCCAGCTCCACAGGCAATCCCCTCCGCCACAGAAAGTCTCAACTGTGCCTGCAGCGGCGTATCTCTCCCAGCTCCACAGGCAATCCCCTCCGCCCACGGGCAGCCTCAAAGCATATATCCCGGCGTCACATCGGGGCGGCCTGCTTCAGCCCGTGCATTCCCCCCGAACTGCTGTAGGGCACCCTGGCCGCCGGCACTGCCTGGGCGGCGCTTAAGGTGTGTACCGACTGATCGTCAAAGAAGATCTGGGCTCCAAAAGCTTTCAGCACGTCCTTTTTTTCCAGTCCTCCCAGGAAAAAAGCCTCGTCGATCCTTACATTCCAGGACCTCATAGTACGGATCACACGCTCATGGGCCGGCGCGCTGCGGGACGTTACCAGCGCCGTCCTGATAGGGCAGTTCTCCCTTCCCAGCTCATTTCTGAGGTCAGAGAGCTTTTTTAAGAAATGTGCGAAAGGTCCCTCCGCCAGGGGCTCTCTGGCATGTATCTTCTCATTCTCCTCAAAGGCGTCCAGACCGCGCTCTTTAAAGATCTGCTCCGATTCGTCGGTAAACAGCACGGCGTCTCCGTCAAACGCCAGCCGGATCTGCTGGCTCGGCATGGGAATCACCTGAGCGGTGCGCTCCGTGCAGATGATCCCTGCTGCAATGCCGCTGTCTATGGCGCTCTGCACATCGTCCTCATAGGCGGACAAAAACAGATCCGTGTGAAAGGCTGCCAGATAGGGAGCCAGAGAGGCGCCGCTGACCAGAACGGACCGGGTAATAGGCAGGCCGTAGTGGGAGATAGCGTTAAATACTCTGAGGGACGTGTCCGGGCTGTTCCGGGACATGATGATCACTTCCACCAGATTCCTGCCCTTACTGTACTCGTTCAGCCGAAGCAGCGACTTGATCAGCTGAAAGCCAGGCCCCGGCCGCAGAATCTCCTGCTCGTGCTCCACCTGATAAGCGCAGTAGGCCTCCACCCCCTGGGTCTCAAAGATCTCGTTTTCCACAGTCAGGTCGAACAGCGCTCTGGAGGAGACGCCGATCACCATCTTTCCGTCAAGTTCACAAGCCATATGCCGCTCCTTTCCGCCCGGCGCATACCGGGCCGCCTGCTGTCCGCAGTATTCTTTCCGAAAAAAGGGAACCGGCGTATGGCAGTATCACTCACCTCAGACGGCTGCACTCATAGCGCTGCAGTGTCAGCAGACATGTCTTCAGCGCCTCATAGCGCTCCTCCACATCGCCCTCGCCGATCTCCACATCGCAGGCAATGGCCATTGTGGTGATCATGTCATCGGTGATGCGGTGGTGCAGCCCGGCCAGGATATTCAGGCGTTCCTCATACTCTCCGGCATCCAGAAATTCCAGCACCAGCGGATCTAAGGAAAGCTCCTCCCCGGCGTCCTCCGCATCCGGCCTGACGCTTTCTGGATCCTGCGCCGATGCGCTTCCTGTCTCCCGGGGACTGGGCTGATGCTCCGATTCCTCTTTTTGATCCTGCGCCGGCGCGCTTCCTGTCTCCCGGGGGCTGGGCTGATGCTCCGATTCCTCTCTCTGTCTGGCCGCTTCCGGGCCCTGCAGCTCAAAGCGGAATTCCTGCTCCGCCTCGGGATACTTTTCCTTGTCCACCCGGCTGGTGAACATCTCAAGGGGCCTGGCATAGGTCTTGAAATCCCCATAGAGAGCCTGATAGACTACGAGCTGCTCACCGGTCTCCGTGTGCTCCGCCACTGCCGTTATCTGATACAGATTCCCTTTAAAATGTTTGTAGATCTCCTGTGGTTTTGGAATGAATGACATTTGCGGGAACTCCTCTCTGCTTGAAAGTGAAAGTCCGTCTCGGCACTTCCAAGGTAAAGTATACCCCTATTTTTTCAAAATGTCATGCAAATCCTGTCATTCCGTAAAAGAAATGCAACAGTTCAACGCTAAAGTTCAATGGAAAAGCTGCCGGCCTCGTCCTCAAAGAACAGACAGCCGATCTCTTCGGCCAGCCTCTCCCTGCCCATATCGTCCAGCCGGTCGATCCTTTTGTGATGCACCGCCACCCTGTAAGACCGGCTGCCGTCTGCGTCCACCGTGCGCGTCACCATGACGCCGCAGTCCGCAAAACCCTCTTCCTCAAGAAGCTCCCGCACTGCGCCCGCAAGCTCCCTCTCCCTTTCCAGGTAAGCCTCCTCCCTCTCGCGGACAGCCGGATCCGCCCTGCACATTGCGGTCTTCCCCGCAAAAAGGGCTGTGAACAACACCAACAGTACCGTCACAGCCGCAAATCCCGCCATGCCTGTCTTTCTTTCCATCATTTCCTCCTCCGCCGCTCTCCGGCAGGAACAAATGTTCTGGTTACTGTAGGATAAAACATTTGTTCGCTTTTGTCAATGGATTTTTGTTACAGGCATATCATATGAAATTTATAGTCCCATAAAACTCTCTTAAAAAAGTTTTGCCCGAAAGCACACACATTCCCTGCCAGTCAGCGCTTTCGTCCTCTCGTCAGGCTGTCCGAAGCCAACGCTCACCGCAAAGTCCCTGCTGTCGATCAGCTTCTCCCCCTCATCGTTCACCACCGTAAAGGCATCCCTGTCCAAGGGCACCTCCACCGTCTTATGCTCCCCCGGCGAAAGCCGCACTCTCGCAAAGCCGCAGAGCCTCGCATTCGGAGACGCATTGGGCGAATCGGCCCGGACATACACCTGCACCACTTCCTCCATAGGGCTTTGGCATCTGCCGGTAACCTGCGCCTGTATGGAAAAGCTCTCCGGGCCTTTCAGGCTTATGCTTCCCCCGGTCGATACCTCCTCTCCGCCGCAGAGGACTCTCTCGATCTGCGCTTCCCCATAGGTAAGCCCGTACGCGAAAGGATACAGGGGCTCTCCCTGAAAATAGCGGTAGGTCCGCCCTTTCATGGAATAGTCCTCAAAGTCAGGCAGCTGATCCGTGTCCCGGTAAAACGTCACCGGCAGCTTTCCCGAGGGCGAACATTTCCCGAAGAGAATGTCCGCAATGGCTCTTCCGCCCCGCGCTCCCGGGTACCAGGCCTGCAGCACCGCACTGCAGCGCTCCTGCGCGAACCTCAGATCCATGGCGCTGCCCGTCATATTGATCAGAATGAGCGGCTTTCCCGTCTCCGCCATGGCCTCCAAAAGTCTCCTCTGGGACTGTGGCAGTTCCAGGTCCGGCTTGTCACCGGAAGCGTAACCGTTTCCGGTGTCCCCCTCCTCGCCCTCCAGCGTCTCGTCCAGTCCCAGGCAGATCACCACCACATCGCTGTACGCCGCCACAGCCCGCGCCTCGCTGATCCGATCCGCCGCCTGCGCAGTGCTCTCCGTCTTTTCCCGAAACAGATGGCACCCCTCAGAAAAATAGACTCTCACATTCTCTCCCACCGCATCCTGGATCCCCTCTAACACGGTGATATACCGGGAAGCGGTCCCGTGATAATTGCCGATCAGGGCCAGGCGGCTGTCGGCATTGGGCCCCACGACCCCGATAGTTTTCAGCTTCTCCCTGTTAAGCGGCAGGATTCCGTTATTTTTCAGCAGCACCACAGACTCGCGGGCTGCGCGCTCCGCCAGGGCAAGGTGCTCTTCACACTCTATCGCTTCCAGACCGATGCCGTCATATTCCGTCTCGTCGAACAAGCCCAGCAGGAAGCGCGTGGTGAACAGGCGCTCCGCCGCCTGCGTGATGTCGTCCTCCGTGACCAGTCCGTCCTGATAGGCTTTCATGATGTGGAGATAGGTGCTGCCGCAGTTTACATCACAGCCCGCTTTCAGCGCCATGGCCGCGGACTCCTCCGCGGTGTCCGTCACCATATGCTGGGTGTGGAAATCCCGGATCGCCCAGCAGTCGGACACAAAATGCCCCTGAAATCTCCATTTCCCCCGGAGGATCTCCCCGATCAGAGTACTGCTGCCGCAGCAGGGTTCCCCGTTCGTCCTGTTGTAAGCCCCCATGACGGCCTCCACCTCCGCCTCCTCCACAAGCTTTTCAAAGGCAGGCAGATACGTCTCCCACAGATCTTTCTTCGACACCCTTGCATCAAATTTATGGCGCAGGCTCTCCGGGCCGGAATGGACGGCGAAATGCTTTGCGCAGGCCGCCGCTTTCAGATACTTCCCGTCCCCCTGGACGCCCCGAACAAAGGCTTTCCCCAGCTCTCCGGTCAGATAGGGATCCTCGCCGAGAGTCTCGTGCCCCCTGCCCCATCTTGGATCCCTGAAGATATTGATATTGGGCGCCCAATAGGTGAGCCCCTTGTAGATGCCCCTGTCCTCCAGCCTGCTGGATTCGTTGTATTTCGCCCTCCCTTCCGTGGCGATCGCTTTCCCCTCCTCCAGGATCAGCTCCGGGTCAAAAGACGCCGCCATGGCGATGGCCTGGGGAAAGACCGTGGCGGTCCCCGCTCTGGCCACACCGTGCAGCGCCTCATTCCACCAGTTGTACGCCGGCACATTCAGCCGCGGGATCGCCGGCGCATCGTATCGCAGCTGCTCCGCCCGCTCCTCCAGGGTCATTTTCGCCACAAGGTCCCTGGCTCTCTTTTCCGCTTCCTTCCTGTCTCTCATCATCCTACCTCCACTCCAAAGCGAATAAATTCGCTTTGTGAATTTATTTGCTTTGAGAATTTAATTTCTTTGTGAATTTATCTGCTTTGTGAATGCATTCGCTTCGCGAATTTATTTGCTTTGCATTTCTACACCACAAGGCAAAGAGGAGTCTATTTTATAAGCGCCCGGCATGTCCTCTCCATGCCCTCAAAAAGGGAGAGATAGGAAAGCCCCAGCTCCCTCTTTCCTTTCCCGCCGGAACAAAGCTCTGTCTCCTCCCGATACACCGGAAACGGCAGGAGGATCCCCCGCTGCTCCAGGGCTTCTTTCGCCGTCATGGGCTCCCTCCGGACCTGTTCTCCCAAAGCGTGTATGATCGCCTCAAAGAAAAGCTGATAGTCCGCACTCTCCTCCGGGCAGATATTATAGGCCTGATCCCTGGACACATCGTTTTCCAGACACCGAAGCGCCGCCTCCGCAGCATCTTTCACATAGACCATCTGAAATCTTCCGTCCGCATCTGTCAGCTGCGGCAGGACATGCTCTTTTGCGGCCATCCGGATAAATTCGGACTCTCTGGGCGCATAATTGTAAGGTCCGTAAAGAATGGCCGGCCGCAGAATCGTCCAGGAAATGCCCCGCTTTCCGCATTCCCGTAAAAGTTCTCCTTCCAGCGCGACTTTTCCTGAGATATATGCCCCGGCCTCCCCGGGAAACTGCCTTGACTCCAGAGGGGCATCCTCACCCTTTACGATTCCCGTGCCCCGTTCATACACATCCACTGTGCTGATCAGAAGATACCGTGAGACACTGCCAGCCAGATGCTCCAGCACAAAGGCCGCATCTCCCGGCGCATAGGCGCAGAAATCCACGACGGCGTCATAGTTCTCCGCACATTTCCGCCATGTGGCGGGATCATGGCGGTCCCCGGTGATCTGCAGCGCACCGAATTCTTCCATGGAAAAGGTTCCCCTGTTCACCACCGTTACCTGATGCTCCTTTGCCGCCAGCATGACGAACACTCTTCCGTAAAAATAGCTTCCGCCCACCACAAGAATTTTCATATGAATCCCCATTCCCAGCGCATGTGATCGCTTTTGATATTTATAGTTATTGTGGTACATGTTACCATATCTCGCCCTTCTTAAATTTTTCTGCTTCTTTAATTTTTATAAGCAATCCAGCACAATAATACCATACTACTATTACTAAATATGTCTTTTCTTCTGAGCAACGCTCTACTACTCCTGTTTTAATAAAGACATACCAATCGTATCCCAAAAAAATAATCTCAGGTATAAATATCGCGTAAGAAAAAACACCTAATAGACTCATTTCATTTCGTTTTTTTGCACTTGTTGTTCCACAAGTAGTTTTTTCTGCAATTAGCATTGCGGCTAATTTTTTATTTTTTAATGATAATTTCTTACTGAATGTTTTAAATGTCATAGAATGTATTCTGCATGACCCTATAAAACATATTAATGTTATTACTGTCATATATATCATGGCTAAAAAATCGCACATAAATCGCACATTACATACCTCCCGATTCCAATTCTTTCCATATAGCTGCCTCGACCAGCTTTCGCTTTGTAAATATAATCTACCAAGGGAAAATAAAATAAAAAATTAATGCACTTAATACAATTCCGGAAATATAGATTTTTTTATATTTAACTCTTTTAAAAAATACTATTCCAAATACAAGAGCTCCTACAATATCCATTATTAATTGAAACAAGAATGTAAATGTATTGTGTTGTAATATATTATAAAAAATTGCAATTA